>JBAZCF010000009.1 GCA_041671045.1 Parachlamydiales bacterium | reverse complement strand
GGATAAACTCGATCTGAAATCAACTTATCTCAGCCTGCATATGCAGGCTGAGATAATAATGACAGATGAATTAGCTTATTGTTTAGCTGGTATTTCAAAATCAGGGAATAAGAATTTTGAAATATTTTTTGCATATTTTCTAACGTGAAAATTATGCTTATAGCTAATACTCAATTAATTGGTAAGTATCCTTTTCTGAGATTAATTTCAAGGTTTACCCCCCCCCATTACATATGCATAACTGCGAAGCAGTCTTTTGCCACGAAGTGGCGACACCAGTGTGTCATTCTAGCCCACTCTTAAATCTGCCGCCACTTTGTGGCTTGATTCTAGAGAATACCATTTCCATGCGTTCATTCGCTTTGCTCATTCACACATGGCTAACATCCTGTAGCCACTTCGTGGCAAAAGACTGCTTCGCAGTTAAATGTGCTGCGACTTGGTGGGGCATCTTGCAAAATGCAAATAAAAAGATTGTTTTTTCAGAAGGATAGGGGCCCTTGACAAGTCGAGGGCTGGGAAAGCTGCGACAAGTCGCAGCACTCTCATACTAGGATAAACTCGATCTGAAATCAACTTATCTCAGCCTGCATATGCAGGCTGAGATAATAATGACAGATGAATTAGCTTATTGTTTAGCTGGTATTTCAAAATCAGGGAATAAGAATTTTGAAATATTTATTAATCTACCGGAAAGACCATTAATATCATTTGATGCATCTTTTTTATTATAAGCTGCAATAGCACTTTCGAGTTGATCTTTGTTAGAATTATACAAGTTCTCTAAGAGAGTAGCATATCCCACTTCGTTAAGAAGCTTTTGCTCTTTAAGAGGTCTTAGCTCTTTAACAATGTCTTCGAGGAATTTAACAAGTTTAGTGAAATAGTCAATATTATCTTTTTCTAGGTTTGCTTCAATTAGTGCAGTTTTTCCTAGAAGCTCTCCAGATGTTCTGACATATTCATCATGAGCTTTTTTCAATTCTCTGATGCTAACAAGTTGCCCCTTAATAAAGTTGCCGGACTCATCTTTCTTCGAGTTTATCGTCTTTTTAAAGCTTTCAAGTAAGTTTTTATAATGTACTTCTTGAAGTTCTTTTATAGCTTCAGATTTCGAAGTAAGAGTCGCATTGTTTTGCGTTGTTGGGACAATTGACTTTTTGGGAAGATCTAAAGTATGAAATGGTGAACCTGGTACAACTGAATTTGTAACGCCGCGAGTCTGGGGTGGTGGTGAGCTTGGTGTTTGTAGAAGTGTTGATTGTTCTGTATCAACTTTTTCTTCCTTTTGAGCAGACATTATTTTGTCAGATTCTGTTGGTAATGTAACTTCAGTTTCTTCAGTTACTTCAGTTTCTGTAGACTCTAACTCAGGAAGTTTTGCTTTCGCAGCTTCTTCTTCAATATGTCTTCTTTCAGCTTCTTCTTCCAGATGTCTTCTTTCAGTTTCTTTTTCTTCCAGACGTATTCTTTCAGCTTCTTGTTCTTGCTGTGCAATACGTGCAGTTTCTTCTTCTTGACGAATTCTTTCAGCTTCTTGCTGTTTTTCTTGTTCAGCTGCTTTCAGTTGAGTAACTTTTTCAGATACTTTATCTGCAGCGAGTTTTGCAGCTTGAACGGAAGCGTCAGCTTTTTCTGAACGAACTCCGTTTTTCGCAGCTTCTTCTGCAGCACGTTCTGCATCCAAAACGAATGCATTAGCCAAATCACTTTCGTACACTGCTTCTTCAACAGTTTCTGTAGTGGATGCACGTTTTTCTGCTTCTTGAGCAGCTTGTTGGGCACCTTCTGCTAAACATTCTTGCTCTTTAACACGTATGTTTTCTTTAGCAGTAGCTTCTATTTCTGCATTACGTGCAATTTCTTCTTCTTGACGAATTCTTTCAGCTTCTTGCTGTTTTTCTTGTTCAGCTGCTTTTAATTGAGCAGCTTTTTCAGATGCTTTTTCTGAAGCGAGTTTAGCAGCTTCAGCAGAAGCGTCAGCTTTTTCTGAACGAAGTCCGTTTTTTGCAGCATTTGTAGCAGCCTCAACTGCCTCTAGATGTAAGAGTGTAGCCTGGTTTGCTTCTTGTTGTGCTGTTTCAGAAGTTTCTGCACTTAATGCGCGATCTCTTGCTTCTTCAGCTCGATTTTTAGCGGTTTCTGCTAGTTGTTCTTGCTCTTCAACACGTGTCTTTTCTTGAGCAGTTTCTTGTTTCTGACGCTCTACTTCTATTTGAGCGGCTTCTTGTTGCTGACGTTCTGTTTCTTGACGTTGTATCTCAGCTTCAGCTTCTTGTTCTTGTTTTTTTGTTTCAGCATCAGCGTCAGAATTTGCAGCTGGTTTATCTTCTTCTTCTACTTTAACCTCAGCCTTAGTTTCTTCTTCGACTTCTGGTTTTTCTTCTTCTTCTTTAACTTTCGCTTTTTCAAGTTCAGCTTGAGCTTTAACTTTTTCGGCTTCATCAGCAATTCTTTTCTTCTCAGCAGCATCCGCTATTTTTTTCTGCGCCGCTTCTTTTAGTGCTTCGAATTTAGTATTGGCTTTTTCAGCGGCTTCTTTTGCGCATCTAGCAGCTAAGTCAGCTTCTGGAGATCTTACACCGTTTGAAACTGCATTTTCTGCTGCGGCAAGTGCTCTTTGAGAGTGTACGAAAGTATTGTTTTTGTGTGTTTCAGCTTCTTCAACGGTTCTAGATCTGAATGTTTTTCCTTGATCTTCTTCAGCCGCTGCTTGCTCTTTCTTTGCTTCAGCTACTTTCCCGTTAATGCGCTGATCTTCTGCAGCAGCTTTTTGGGCTAATGCGTTTGCTCTTTGTTCAGCAGCTTTCAATTCATCTAATTTTGCGTCAGCCTCTCGATAGTATCCTGCCGCCTTTTTAGCATGGCTATCCGCGACTTCTGATATGATACCATTAGTTATTGTTAAATTAGCTTCCCTTCGCGCATCCTGAGCAGCAGTATATGCAGCTGTAACATGATGAGCAGCTTGAGCAGCTGTTGTAGCGGAACTAGCTTGGTTTTTGTGTGTCTCAGCACGGCCCATTGCAGCTTTTGCTGCTTCTGTTGAACGGTCTATCCCTTGGATACGTTGTGCTTTTAGAAGTTCTTCTAGTGTGGGTTCAGGGGGCTTGTTCTTAGCAGGCGCAGGATTGCTAAGTAGGATCGCTGCCAAAGCGAGTGATGAGACTGCTGCAAGGATCCATAAGGAGTTAGCTGTGACGACGAATTTCACTGCGAAGGCACCGGCTGCGCCGAAAGTTAGGACTTGAGCGGATTTTCTTGCGCCCCAGCTAAATGTGCTAGAAACTTCTTGTTTCTCACCAAGATTTTGTACTGCTATTCTCTGCGTTTGAGTAGATGCGGGAGCTGTCGAAAAGCATGCTTCTGGCAGGCATGCGCCGAATATTTTTTGAATTGCTGCTGACATGTATTTACCTTTTGTAATAATTCTATTTTGACCATTGCTTGAAAAGCATAATGCCCTAACATAAATACTTCAAGCGAAATTTGTTGATTTTTAGTTAGAGTTAGTTTGTGTTTTTAAAACTTTGAAGCATGGTAACTTAACGCATCAATTTTGCCATTTTCATCAAATTTTATGATGACGGTTAAGGTCTTTTGATGTTGTGATGATTTAGAAAGAGCATCGCAACCGGAGTAAATGAACAGGAGGAGGCCGCTGGATTCTGAGCGTTTAACTTCATGGGAGATTTTGTCGTAGATCCAGGTTTCGTTGCCTTTATCATCTCTTGTTACAATATTGGGAGAGCCCATGATGCAGGCAACATCTGCTTGAGGCATGCCTGTGTAAAGTTCCCTTTGGACCACGCCTAGGGTCATCTCTTGTTCGTGGCGGGCGGAAAAGTCCTGTGAATATTGTCTAACTCCTGAGCAGGATGTAGCGCAAATTGCCATTAAGGATGAAGCTAAGATTAGTTTTAGATGCATTATAGATTCTCTTTTTGTAAGAATATTCCTTTATGAACCTTATCAAAGAACTCTTGGTAGAAACCAAGGTCATGGACTTGCTCGACGCTTGAAACGGCGCCAAAGTTGTCGAATGTTTTCGTTTGGAAATTGATACGGACGCGGACGGTGTTTTCGTAGGCTGTGACGTTTGCAGAAGCTTCCAAGACAGAATGTTTGTTCCAGCGGCCTTCACCGCCCATACATGCAAGAAATACGTGGAGGGAGTTAGTTACGTCGATGTCCTTTTCTGCACTAAGTAAGCCGAGATCAGAGACTGCATTTTTGATGATATATCCGTCATCTTGCAGGACATTCATCATACTTTTCATGACCAATTTTTGGTCGCAGGTGTCGAAGTCACGCGATTGAATTTGGCGTATTTCCAGTTGTGTTTTTGCAGGTAGGTTGTGAGCGGCACATCCTCCTAGGAGTATTCCTACGCAGCATAAGGGGATAATAAATAAACGCATAAAATACCAGACATCTTAGTAATAGGAACTACTATGAATAAAATCAAATTAATACTCAAACGAAATTCTTAATGTTATTATTGTAAAGTATTAATATTTCCTTTATAATTTTTTGTTAGATTTGATTTTTTATTTAACCGTTATAAGGATAACTTTATGTCAGGAATTACAGATTTTATTTTAGGAAAAAACGAAATCTACGAACGCAGCAATCCCCTTTATCATCAGGATATGATTTCCGCGGATGCCAGCGTCTATGCTTTTGAAGGGAATGTAAAAGAATGGCAAACGGATAAATCTTTAACCGCAAGAGTGGATAATGTAGTCAATATTACTACAGCTACAAATAGACACCGGAAAGATGCGCAAGATTATTGGAAAGATCGCAGATCTGAAGCCTTAAAACTCATCGGTGCGAGTGTTGTTGTAGGATTAGGAGGTGTAGGCGCGCTAATATATAGTGTAAAAATACTGCCTGTACTTTGTGTTGTGTCGGCTGTATCGTCGCTCGTCTTAGGGATTGCAAGAAATTACACCGCCGACAGTCAGTTGGAGGCTTGGGAAAATCCTGTCGAAAAGGTTATTTCAGCACGTAAGCACCTTGCTGTATTAGGCGACCACGCGTTTCCCATAGCTTTTCAAAGAGGTTACGCTGCTAGTCATTACATTAGTAAGCCTGAAATACAAAACCTTTGGCATAGCTGGGCTCCAGCCTTTATGAAAGATTATACTACAGGTGTTTCTGCTACTGTAGATAAGATTAAATCCTTCTTCACCTTTAATCCGTTAGATCAACAAGTATTGACTCATACATTTGGATTCGTTCCACCTCAGTATTCTCAGATTTCTACAACTTTCATGGGCGTAAAAGCGCATTTTGATGATCTACAGACAGAGACAAATGCTGATAAAGGCCGTATCATCCATCATGCTCAGCAACAGATAGGTCTTCTTCAGCAAACATTAGATATGTATCACACTTATTTTAACGATAATGCCGAAGCTGTTAAATCAAACGCAGCTAAAGCTTACCTTTCTGCAGTTGAGGGACTAGACTCGAAGAATCCTGAACATAAACCCATTATTGATCGTGCACTCTTTGCAAAGAATCTAGAAGTGGCTAGAGCTCAAAACTTATATAATGTTTTGATGGCTCCTTATAATTTGCAATTTCGTACCCAAAGTATGCAGGTTACCCAATGGAAGGATAATGAGTTTGCTAACATTAATAAGGCTAACCGTGCTGCTACTGCTCAGTATGCTGATTGGGTAAGCAATATTGCCAATGCCTTTAAAAACACGGAAATGGTTTTACCACCAAGTCCTTTCACATATAACGTGCAGAATGAACTTCCAACTTATAGTTTTGGGACTGTACAAGCTCCAACTTATTCTCCTGATGTGGGTATTTCGCCGCAGGAATGGTCGAGCATATTAGCCGGAATTCCTACTCAGGCTGTAAGATAAGGTCTTAGCTATAACTTAGATTGCACTCCCTCTATCCCTGATTGCTACGGAATGCATGCAATTACGGATAGAGGGACATTATTGTTATGCCCGAGAGCGAATGCATTACTCAAAATAGCCTAAGGCCTTTTGGTATTCACCCAAATGTTGTCTAAATGTTTTGACATGTTTGCGTGTAAAATGTTTCTTCCATGCACCGATTTGCCCCGAGCGGAAGGTGCCATTGACAACAGCGGGCCCTTTATTACCAAAGATGCTGGCGCAGATATGAGCAAGAGCTCCTTCGTCGATCCGCATCCCTAAGGCGTTTGCGGTTTTTGTGATGGACCTTTGTTGATCTCTACTGCTGCCCCCACCTTCCGGACCGACAAGGTTTTCGAATTTAACAAATAAGGTTTGCGGAACTTTCTTCCAAAGAGCAGCCTCCCTAGCATTTTTTTTTATGTTAAGGATAGGAAAATGGGTGATGCCGTAGTTTCCTTCGATGACCCAGCTGAGTTTCTGATCAAACGTGGAGGGCCCTATTTCTGTTTCGATTTCGCTCCATTGGTAAATGACGAGAGAGACGCAGGCGTCGCGAAGATCTCTGACGATAATGATGGGTTGGTATTCGGGATGGGTTTCGTAAAACTTGATGAAGAAGCGGGAAAAATTAAGGTGCGCGGTAGCAAACTCATTATTGGCTGCCATTCCTGCCATGATGGCTTCGAATTTGAGGTAATCCTTTTCAGCATCTGCTGCGGGTGCATCTTCGTAAAAAGTATAGGCACCTACCGATTTAATGAACCAGGCAGGTTCGATAGGGACCTTTCTTGTGAGCAGGACCAGCATCTTTTGGATAAGGTGCGTTCCGCATTTGGGGATGCTAAGGCAGAAAAAAGGACGTGCGGCTTGCAGGGTGAGCGGAAGAAATGTAAAGATGAGTAGGCACAATAGACTAGGCTTCAATTTCTTAAGGAGTGTATTATAGTTAAGCTTCATAAAAGACCTTTTTGAAGTTTTTAGAGTGCGTTTAACACGTAAAGAATTAATTGTGTATTTTTTTTGAGTTTTAGAAAGGGCGTCTTGCAATAATTATGGGACAAGAAAGAGAAAAACCGCGTTGTAACCAAAATATCAACACAACTATTCAGTCACTAGGATTCAATGGTGAAGGGATAGGACACTGGCATGGGCATCGCTTATTAATAGATGGGGCCTTGCCGGATGAAGTTGTGCGTGGACGTGTTTTTGATTGTTCATCACGATTCAGCAGGATGCGGCTTGAGCAGATTGAAAATCCATCCCCGTTCCGTGTGGAACCACCCTGCCGATATTTTGGACGTTGCGGCGGCTGCCAGCTGATGCATATGAATTTAGATAGGCAGCTTCAGTTTAAACGTGAGAGGGTAGTCAATGCTTTAGCACGTTTTGGAAGTTTTGAAGAGATAGAGGTAGCGCCTTGTGCTCCCTCACCGCATTCATTGCATTACCGTAATAAAATATTATTACCTGTGAGGCAAGGTGAGGATGGTCTCGTTTTAGGGTTGTATGCGCGTAATTCGCACGAGCTTGTCCCGATCCGAGAATGTTTGGTGCACTGCCCTTTAGGCGAAGAGGTTTTTAGCCAGGTTTCCGCGTTGGTGCGTGAGTCACTATTAAGTGCATACGATCATGCGACAGGAGAGGGGTTGCTGCGGTTCCTACAAATTAGGACAGCAGAGACTACACAGCAGGTTTTGGTCACATTTGTTGTAAGCCGTGATGAAAAGAGGGAGTTAGTACCCTTAGCAGAAGCCATTATGCAACGTTGTCCGGCTGTTAAAGGCGTGGTCATGAATATTAATTCTGAAGCCGGCAACACTGCTTTGGGAAATATATTTGTTACTCTGTGCGGTGCAGGTAGTATTGAAGAGTACGTCTTAGAAAGAGTGTTCAAAGTTTCTCCCGCATCCTTCTTTCAGGTTAACTTGCATCAGGCGGAAAAGATCTACCAAAAGGCTATTGAATTGGCCGAGTGTACTGCAGAGGATATTTTATTGGATGCTTATTGTGGTGTGGGGACTTTAGCCCTTTGTGCTTCTGCCAAAGTCAAAAAGGTCATAGGTGTAGAGCAAGTGCCTGAAGCGATTGAAGATGCCAAGGATAACTGCCGACGCAATGAAATAGGAAATGCAGAATTTGTCTGCGCTGCTAGCGAAGAGTACATTACATCTTGCGGTAAAGTGGATGTAGTTATTGTAAACCCACCGCGGAAAGGGTGTGCAGAATCATTCCTAATAAAATTAGCAGAGTTGCGTCCACGGTCCATTGTGTATGTATCCTGCGATCCTGCAACACTGGGCCGTGATGCTAGGATACTTGTCGATCGCGGCTACACTTTGGGTACAGTGTACCCTTACGATATGTTTCCGCAAACTTCCCATGTAGAGTCTGTAGTAAAATTGGAGCTTAGATAATGCAACTGCCTGAAAAACTTTTAGCAGCTTTGATGAGCGAAGCTGAAAAACATTCTCTGCGTCTTTTAGCAGACTCTAGAGAAGTCCTGACTCATCGCTATAAATTCAGGGAAGGGACTGGGCAGGCGGATGAGTTTATACGTACAGAAGACGATAGGTTGACTTATGTCTTGTCGCGCATGCCGGCAACGTTTGCTGCGGTGGAATCGTGTTTAACTTCCTGGAAAAACCCGGAAGGTTGTCAAAGTGTTTTAGATGTAGGGGCCGGACCAGGAACAGCCTCTTGGGCAGCATTAACTCAAGGGATGTCAGGGCCGTTTACTTTGGTCGAGAGAGACGCCGGTTTGATCTCGTTAGGAAAAAAATTAGCCACAGAGAGTGGGCTGGCTTCTTCCCTATGGGTGCAAGCTGATTTGACGTCCTTGCCAGATATTCAGGCGCATGATCTAGTCATTTGTTCCTATGCCTTAGGTGAAATACCGTTGCAGCAGCGAATGGAGGTATTAAAGTGGTTGTGGTCCAAAGCTAAAGTTGCTTTGCTTGTCGTTGAGCCGGGTAGTAAGGCCGGTTTTGAAGTGATAAGAGCAGGCAGAGAGCAGCTCTTATTACAAGGAGCGGCTATTACGGCACCTTGTCCACATGCTTTTGCCTGTCCAATGCCGGAAGGGGATTGGTGCCATTTCAGTGTTAGGTTAGAGAGGACTCCCATCCATCGTTATCTGAAGAAGGGAAGTTTATCCTATGAAGATGAAAAATTCTCGTATGTTTTATTTGAGCGCATTTCTTCTACCCCTACTCTTAAAAGCAGAATTGTCGGTTATCCTGATAAACATTCGGGACATTTAGCGCTGAAGCTATGCGTTCCTGAGGGGCAACTTAAGAAGGAGACAATTTCTCGCAAAGAAGGGGAGAGGTACAAACTTGCCAAGAAAGCTTCTTGGGGAGATTTATTCATTTAAAACCCAACGTGTTCTCCTCTGAAGGGAAGACTAGATCTTCAGCAAAATCTTTATGGCCTAATTTATTGAAATTCTCTTTTATTAAATTTTTAATATCTTGAATGTTTTAGTTGCCTTTATTAATAATTATTTATTTCTAGATGGAAATAAAGAATAAATTTTATTTACATAATTAATTTATTTTAATTATGTTTTAGTTTAATGTCGATTTTTTTTACTATAGTATTATGGACACATAATAGGTTTAGTATGGTTTCTTTGTTTACTTGGTTTAATAAAGAGAATCAAAATCCTAACATTGCTAGTAAACCTTTGAATTCTCCACATATTTCTAATGAAAAATCGAAAATAAATAGAAATATTATCGATACTATTTCTATGGCATTTTCCGGCGATGAACTGGACAGCATGAAATTCTACGATAGATTTAAAGAGGAGTCAGCGTCGAATGGCATGGTTGTGGTCGCTGAGAAATACAATAATACTCTCAAATTCAATAAGAAACAGTTAAATGAGATCGTTAAATTAGCGAAAAACTATTTAAAGAATAGCCCCTCTGACAATGTTTCTTTTAGGTATGGCGAAAATACCATCGATGTAAGAGCTATACAAACGCAGGATGAAATTTATTTAAAAATGTACTTGCGGAGTGAAGAAATTATTGCAGGTGGCGGTGGCGGTATGATCAATGCCAGCACCAAATTAAGTAGTGGATCTGCTTCTGTAGAAAAGATTGGTATGGACGTGGAGGCTTTTGAGAATGAAGTGGAAGTCCTGCACGAAACACATCAGCGTATTCAAGAACATATCGATGATCTCAGGCCCAAGTTTCCGCATGCTTTTAGAAAGAAAAAATCAGGAGAGTATGCTTGCATTGTCGTCTCTCCTAACCCTTCTTTTGTGAATCTGGAAGAACACCGATATCACATGAAACGATTTAAGGGTGATTTAGCAAACCATATAGAGAGGCATGGAGATTCATTAACTATCAAGGAAAAAAACAAACTTGCCAAAGATACAATTGCTGCCATAGCTATTCTTCATGAAATGGGAGTCGTACATAAAGACATAAAAATGCCCAACTTTTTAGTTGACCAGGGGGGACGTGTCTTGATTGCCGACTTTGGGGAAGCGCGAGTGTTAAAAGACACTATTAACGATCCCAACCTACCGGATCTAATCAATATCCAACATACCTTTGGAACAGCTGAGTATACAAGTGTGAATATTATAAAGCAGTTGCAAAAGTGCGTGAAGAAGAATGATTGGGAAGCATACAACTACAATTTAACACGCTTAGATAACTATGCTTTAGGGGTTGTGCTTTATGAACTTTATACAGGGGAAGAACCCTATGAAAGAGATATAAGACAGTCATCCGTCTATAGATTGGGAGATTCAAAAGTTGTCGCAAAACCCCTTAAAGAGGGAATATTTGAAAGCGCAAACTTTAAAAACAGTACGCCTCCTGATATGCAAATACAGATCCAAGCTCTGATGTTAGGCTATCCTGTTGATAAACAAGAGCTTTATGATCTAGTGCCAAAATAGTAACATTAAAATTTAGTCTTATATAATATCAGGGTCTTTACTAACGATCCTCGAGTCAGCTGTGAAACACTCTATATACCTTCTCCACACACTATTAATATTGATTGCAACAGCCTGTTGCCCGCATAAATATATACCCGATCATGAGCCCCCCCCTCCACCCTGTTTTGAAGTTCCGGAAAGAATCCGTGTTGCTTTAGTCCTAGGTAGCGGCGGAGTGCGCGGCATGGCCCATGTCGGAGTATTGGAAGAATTGGTGAACGCAGGTATTGAATTTGATGTGATCATCGGATGCAGTGCAGGCAGTATCGTAGGTGCTCTTTATGCGGATAGTATGGATATGTGTGTGGTCAAGGATGCAGTCAAAAATCTAAAGACTGACAAAATCTTGGATATAGACATTTGGGATTGCCGTTTTGGATTATCCCAAGGAACTGCGATGACCCGCATGCTAGATGATAAACTGAATGCCACCTGTTTTAGTGAATTGAAGATTCCCTTCATTGCTGTAGCTACTGACCTTAATTCGGGGGAGTTGGTTCCGATAGGCAGTGGTGATTTGATCAAAGCTGTGAGGGCCTCTACCTCAATACCATTAGTGTTTGTTCCGGTAGAGATGCACGGCAGGGTTCTTGTCGACGGGGGCATCATTAATCCCGTGCCGGTAAGCGTGGCAAGGCATTTAGGTGCTGAATTAGTTATTGCAGTGGATTTATGTGAGTTATTACCTAAGACTTTTCCCACCAATCTTTTTGGCGTAGCATCACGCAGCACAGAGATAGCGTTTATGTGGCAGAATACATTGAGTATCAGAGATGCTAATATCAACATCCGCCCGAAGATGTGCGGTGTGGGGACATTTAATGACAAAGCCAAAATGCAATTATATATGGCTGGTCGTGAGGCGGCGCGTGAAATGATTCCCCAGATAAAGGAGCTGTTGTCTCAGCTGCCTCCTAAAGAGGAATGTGAATACAGGAATACGCGGATTGTACAGCCCATGTGTTCCAATCCTGATCATCCAGCATTCGATATATGTTTTGATGAGAGATGGTAAAAAAATCACCCTCTCGGTTGGAATAGTTTAGCGATTTCCTCTCTGATGTAATTCCTGAGTGCTTCTGGTGGAAACTCAAGTTGATAGGCTTCTTTGAGGATCATTTTTTTGTTCTCAGTGCAGTGAATAATAATCTGCATCGTCGATTGGATCTGCATTTTTCCCTTCTTTTGTAACTCTCCATAGCTTAAGAAAATTCTACTCCACGCTGTATGTAGGGTGTCTTGGCTAATGAATGGCTTGAAGACTAAAAGAAGAAAATGAATTTTCGGAATGGATTTTATATCCTTGCAAAGCCGATTAAAATGGAGCGACCAAGAAAGGTTTGAAATGTTTTTAGAAAGGAGTGATTGAAGGATTTTGTTGAGTTGGGAAAGGGCAATGGTTAGATTGTCCGGTGATTCTTCCGCGAAAGTCCTGGCAAAAAATTCGAGGATATTTTGCAGCTGGTTTGTATTATATGCGTAGGGCATGACTAGGTTTTTTAAAATATCATACGCCTTATCTAAGGTAGATGGGTTATACGTCAGGAAAAATGCATAGACTCTGAAGGCTCCCAAAATATCACCCCTTTGCAGGCAATACTGTGCTAATGGGTAGCATTTAGTACTTAGGGCTTCCGTTTGATCATTGGGGGGCAAACTTTTCAGATAATTTAGAAGGGGATGACTGGCTCTTTCCTTTGGAGACACATACTTAATCTGAATGGGACAATTGACATTCCTAAATTTCAGTGCATGCGGGATAAGTTCAAGGTATGTTGCTTGATCGTTAATATTATGTGCAGCTTGCAGGAGTGCTGCCTGGATGAAGGAAAAGGCATTATAATCTATGTTTTCGCAGACCCAGGGCAGCAGGGCCTTGTCTTCCAGTTTAAGATGATCCAACACTGCTTTACATGCAGCGGCCTTATTGATCCCTTCTAACGACGCTATATACACGGTGACTTTGTTGAAATAGTCAGAAGAATGTGTTTGAAATGCGGGAGAAGTGAATACTGTGTGGTAGTGCGTCTTCAGAATATCTTCAAGGTGACAGCTACCCAGGAGGTCGGTTACGGATTCCCGATACGTAACAAAAATACTGCTGATTTGCTGGAAAAACGGGGGGGTTGCCTTTATTTGTTGCCATAGATCTACATATAAATTTTCAAAACTTGAAATAACAATATGGTCTTTCTGAATTTCCAGTTGGGGAATAGAGATATTTTCTTGATACGCCAATACAGCAGCTGTGTATAGCATCCAGATAAAATACTTCATGCTATATTTCTCTGCAGACCGTTGTATGGCTTCATTAGGCGAGTAGATAAATATTTCGAGAATAATTTTATGAATAAAGGGTGTTAATTCTTGGAAATTGGGCCTTTCTCCCTGTAATGATGCGCGGACTTGCAGGAGGGCATTGGCGGATTCCTCTGATTCTTGACTTTCAGTTTTTTCTAGCTGCAGCAAAAGTTCTTCCTGAGTAGACAAATAGGAGGTCACTTCGGAGAGGCTATCTTTTTCAGTTTTTAATAATTTGGATAGGTTCTTAAGTTTTTCCGGAAACAGGGAGTCTTTAATGAAGGTTCGCAGGGCAAGTGGGGCGAATTGGTCGAGCGAGAGTTTTTCCAATTCGGAACGAAATTCTTTTAATACACGTTTTATATCGATTTTTGAGTTTTTTTGATGGTTACTATTAACAATCAACTCTTTAATAACTTTAATGGTTTGGATTGTAGTTGTTGTATTAAATAGAATCATATTAACTCTTTTTTAAAGGATTATATGACAAACCCTTGTAAAAATAAATGCCAAAATCCAAAGGTCTTAAGAAATAACAACTTTAGAGTAAATGTCATTGTAAAAAAAAAATCAGGATGATTCACTGACCATTGAAAAACAATTTATAGAGTGGGGATTTTTTCATGAATAAAATTATCCTTGGTTTTATCGCCTTAGCTGCGGTAGTACTAGCATTTTCTTTGGGCGGCTTGAAAGCCGGAAGTGGGGATCAGAATACGGACACCCTCACCTTACTAGAAATTACTTCAGCTGATCCATCATTTAGCACTTTTGTCTCAGCTTTAAAAGCTTCAGGCTTCGACGAAAAGTTGAAGGGGTCTAAAGACTTCACTATTTTCGCTCCTTCCAATGACGCTTTTGCAAAATTACCGGCCGGCGTCTTGCAAACACTGCTAAAACCACAGAATAAAGACAAGCTTAAAGAGGTTATTTCTTATCACATTATTCCTGGTAAGATAGAGGGTGAACAGCTGCACTCTTCTATAGTAGGGACTTTAAGCGGTAAGAAAATTAATCTAAAAGTTAATGGTTCCAATATCAACGTCAATAATGCCAAAGTGGTTAAATCAGATATTAAAGCCAGCAACGGTGTAATCTATGTTCTTGACACTGTTTTAGTTCCGCAGCCCCATTGATTGCATGATTTTATCCCTTATCCTTAGGTAGTTTGATCGAAAAGAACTGTTATAAAATGAAGGAGAGATTCTCTCCTTCATTTCTTGGTTAGACAAACAAATTCATAGGCAGCTACAATTAGTCAGTTTTGTATTTATCCTATTATTTGAAGGGGTATGAGTTTTAAAGAAGCCACAGAATTTGAGACGCAGACGCGCTCGGCATTTTTATGGACACGTATATTAAACATCCCCTTTTGGGTTGTTTACAATATCCTTTATATCATTTTGTTCAAAGAACTTGGCGCCACTCCGCTTCAAATTACTGCCATCATAGCTTTGAAACCTGCAGCTTCCCTCCTTTCACCTTATTGGAGCATATCTGTTGTTCAGAGAAGTGATAAGCTAGTTTCTAACTTGGTCTGGGCTAATATCCTAAAATTCCTTCCTTTCATTTTCTTTCCATGGATCACCAACAATTGGATCCTTATTTTAGCTTTCGGTTATTACATGGTATTTGTGCGCGGGGTTGTTCCTGCTTGGATGGAGATCATTAAGCAAAATATCCAGGGAGTGGAAAGGGAAAAGGTTTTTGCCTTTGGATCGGCTATAGATTATTTAGGAAGTGCCTTATTGCCGCTCGCCTTTGGCTGGGTTCTCGATGCTTATCCCGGTATTTGGCGTTGGATCTTCTGCTACAGTGCTTTAATCGGAATATTTTCGACCTTCTTTTTATACAGGATCCGTGTGAATATATCTCCACAGCCGGTCATCCCACAAAAAAACCGGCAGAAGTTATCGGAGCCGTGGGTAGCAGCGTGGCGCTTGTTGTCAGAGCGAAGAGATTTTGCTAAGTTCCAGATTGGATATTTGTTAGGCGGTTCAGCCTTAATGATGATCCATACAGTACAATCTATGTATTTTGTGGATGTATTGAATCTTTCTTATACTGAGATGCTGCTTGCTTTGGGGTTATGCAAAGGTCTTGCCTTTGCTGCAACATCGCCTACGTGGGTAAAATGGTTTAATTCAGTAAATATCTTCAAAGCATGTGCTATGGTTACGTTCTTAGGGGCTTTATTCCCACTAACTCTTTTATTAGCTGGTTGGGAGACGGGCTGGGTCTACGCTGCATTTTTAGTTTACGGCATTATGCAGGCCGGCAGCGAGCTCACTTGGCATATGTCAGGTCCCGTGTTTTCTAAGAACGAAGATAGCGCTGTCTATTCGACGACGAATGTGTTGATCGTAGGCTTGCGGGGCTGTGTCGCGCCTGCATTAGGGAGCCTGATATTTTATTTGACTAACTCTATGACCGTTCTTTGTCTCAGCTCCCTCTTATGCTTGGTGGCGACAGAGCGAATGCTCAAGTATAGTTACGAAGAAGAAAAAGAAACTCTTCCCGAAACGACTTAACTTCAATCAAAGCGAATTGCGAAACAAGTCTATTATAGCTTAACGATTTCCCCTTCCGAGGATGATTCATCCCACAGGATCCTATCCCCGATACGTACGTTATGAGAGGGGAACCAATTCTTGGACATTTCGACCATATATTTAACAGGTTGTTTACTGAAGATGGATTTTCTGCGGAAAAATACTACGATAGGATCATTAGGAGGGTATTTCACTAAATCATTGAAAGTGCGGACAGGCCTGCGCGGATCCATCTCGTTAGGGTATGCTTGGAGCTCATGCAGTTCAACGATAGTAAAGTTTTTATCTAAGAATGCAACCGAAAGATCAATATTGCAATTGAACATCCATACCCCGGTTTTGGCGTTTCCGGGAAAAGTGAATGTCATACCGTGATTGGGAGCGAGATAATCCCTGCCCATAAGTCCCCAAGTGACTTCTCTTGGTGTCACTGCATGTTCCAAGGTAATAGGTATTCCTAGCAGAGGTAGGAAAGCAAAGACATAAAATAGTATTAGTTTGAGCATCATCTACTTTTTTAAAATTAAGTCTATGGCGTTTTGTAAAGCTTGGTGGTAGTCTTGATAACCATTGAGCAGATCATTCGCAGTCATTCTGTAGGGGATGTCCGGTGTCACTCCCAAATTTTCTATGGGGCGGTGGTCTAATCTTTCTGCAATGGATCCTGTATAGGAATAGCTGGCGATGCCGAAACGGTTAGGGTGGGCGGCCTTCAAAATAAAACCTCCGGCCCCCGCAGTCTTTGTTCCTAAGAGTAAGGCGCGTTTATTGTCCTGTAAGATGGCAGGAAGGAAGTCTGCGCATGAAAAATCCATATGATTGATCAGGATAAGGAGCGGTTTAGTATAGCGTGCCGTAGGGTGGGGTTGGATCTCATCAATGCCATATAACGAGATAGGGGAGGTGATCATGCTGCCGAGATTCCACTCTTCAATAATGCGGTGAAAGTGGGATTTGAATTGCTGGGCCACAAGGAAGTTTACACCATAACCTTGGAGGGTCGAGCCGAGGATTTGTTTTGCTTCATAGTTATTGCGTATCGACTCGATGTGATTCAAATATTGGAGTGCAAAAGCCACATCTTCTTGAGTTAAGGTCTGTTTATGCAAGGGAACTTTCAGCGGTTTATCTGTTAACATGGACGCAATAGCGTACATGTAAAAGAAGTAGCCGCCCGGATTGTTCTGCTGGTCGATGATCAAGGCGTCAGTGTTGACCTGGTAGCCGGCGATCAACTGAGCAAATTCTTGAGCTTCTGCATAGGTAGCATGATAAGTGGGAATACGGATATAGCCGATTTTCTGTTTTTTAGATGTTTCATAGACGTATGCTTTATAGAAATTCGAGTTAGCTTGCCAAAGGATCTGGTTATTACCACAGAGAATATCCAGTGCAGATCCCATCATATCCCTGTCTTCCTGACCTAGTAATTCCTGCATTCCTTTAAGGGCAACAGCATAGGGTGTACTCATCTTTTTAGTGAAAAATCCATGCGCGGATAATGGTTGGTCTTCTTCTAGTTCTATCCAACCTTTATTATTTCTCCTATTGTAGGCAGCCTCGATCTGTTCGGGATAATATTCCCAATGGGGAGCGTAAGTAGCGGTGGCACCGTTGGCCTTATGTTTTACAGTAATTACACACTGTCCTTGGGGAACAAGGTGCCCTAGGGAACCTAAGCGAGAGGTGAAAAATCCTTCAGCCATTCCCTGGTCAGTTTCTGAATCGGGATTTCCGAACTCACTCCTTCTAAAATTTTGGATAGCCTCATGGATAGGGATATGATTAAAAGTGAGGATCTCATCTCCAACCTGAAGAGGAATCTCTAAATAATTGCGAAGCTTGTTGTTGGTCTGGACGACAAAATAGCGACCCTCAGCTCCTTGTAGGCGAAATGGCAAGGCCGACATTTCAGTAGAATGGAATAAGGGAGAGACGTGGTAATCTTTAGTAGAAAGCAGGAAGTGTTTAACAATGCGTTGATAGTCTTTGGTCGTAATATAATCGATGGAATCAATCTGATCCTTGGCTTTTTGGAATTCTACGTCTAAATCCCAATCCGCAAAGGTCTTTTTCCACTCAGCCGGAGCATAACAGACTTCATAGGCATTTTTTATGATTTCAAGATCTGCGATCATACGGTCTTTGACAGAAACAGTACTCCATAGGATCTGCGCGGGGAACAGTGCAAAAAAGAAAATGGATTTTAGAAGGTTCATTCGATCCTCAATGCAAATTGTGTAAAATATTTTTTTACATTAGATTTACATTATTGTAGAGTACGAATTTCTTACGAGGGGATTCAGTTCTGCCTGAATCCCCACCGCATTTATGGCTTTGCAATCGCAGCAATTTTAGGTTGGACTATGCTAATCAAATCTTTGGAAGTCATGATGATAGATTCATTTAGCAAGCCGCAGTTGAAAGCTGCCCTAGAATTTTCACGGATGGCCGCATCGTAAACGACATCCAAATTCAATAAATTACCGAAGGGGGGAACTCCTCCAATACTCAATCCAAAACGTTCCCTTATGACTTCGGGATCTTCAAATTCACATTTTTCGCCCAGCACTTCAGCCACAGCTTTCATATCAAGCTTCAAGTGAGAAGGGATGTTGACTTGATAATTTTTCTTAGAGTTCTTTCCACGTAGGATAATGGATTTCACACCCTCTTCCATCAGTGTATTGCGCACTTGGGCCGATTCCTCTGAAGTATAGGTTGCAGCATGTTCCATGTGGGTAAATTGCATATCATTATGACGCAATAACCTAACAATCTCATTGCGGATGCTTTCGCCCCCGTAGAAAATTTTTGCTTTCAAGCGATTACTAGCAATCCTTCTTGGGTCGGAAGGGAATAATGACGTCTCACGAATGTTTTTCAGACGCAATATCGTCATGGTCAGTCTTTCTAGACCCATGCCAAAACCACCGTGAGGAGGCATTCCGTATTTGAAGATACTCAAATAGTCGCTGAAATTATCAGGATGCATGCCTTTGGACAGAATGCCTTCAACCATCGATGGGTAGGTATGTCTGCGCTGCCCGCCGGAGGTGATTTCAGCCCCTGCGCACAGTAGGTCGAAAGTATTGGAAAGCTCGGCATTATCCTCTTTAGGGAATGCATAAAAAGGTCTTTTTGAGGTTTTCCAGTCGATGATAAAAATTAGGTCAGTTCCGAATTTTTCTTTTGCGTAAGCGCAAAGCTCTCTTTCACTAGCTGGGCTGAGATCAGGTTCTTCTCTTTCGTCAATGCCAGTACGCTGGAAATAAATTTCCTGCGCTTCCTGAAATGTAATGCGGGGGAATGGGATATCTTCAGGGGCATCTATTAATGTATTGCCTAGAACAGCAATCTCATTAGGGCACGTGTTTCTTAAATGCTTTATCATGAATTTTATGCAGTTTTCCTGCACATCTAAGACATCCTGCCAATCGTCAAAAAATCCCATTTCAAATTCAAATTGTTTCCCTTCGGTAAGGTGTCGGGGAGTGTTGGAGTTCTCGGCACGGAAAAATGGCATTAGAGCGAACACTCTTTCGTTTACGCCTACCATAATCTGTTTGTAAAGCTGACTGCTTTGGGCCAAGGTAGCGGTATATCCGAAATAGTCTACGTTAAAAAATTCTGCCCCTCCTTCAGAGGAAGCGCCGATCATGTTGGGAGCAAAATATTCTACTGCTTTCACATGGTCGTGCATGAAAAGGCGGTAAGCATGTGTTAGCTCTGCTTGGATTTTAAAGATGGCCTGCAGTTGGCGGTTGCGTAAAGCGATAGGTCTATTATCAAGAATGTGTTCAAGATCAGAGGGAATCTCGGGCTTATAATATTCTACCGGAGGAACTTCTGTGATAGGTACTTCGACCGTGATTTTTGGTTCTACAATTTCAGCTCCCTTCTCAACCTTAGCATTCGCGACAACTTTGCCTTCAATTTTCAAAATAGTGCCCGGCTGAAGAGAGGAAACCTTTTTAAATTCTTCCTTATCTTCAACCACGACTTGAATGAACCCCATACGGTCGCGCAGAACAACAAAATTGACTTTTCCAAGGGAGCGGACGTTATTTAACCACCCACGAACCGTGACGTGTTGACCCGCATGGGAAATGAGTTCAGAGGATAACGTACGTGACATGATAAAGCCTTAAAAGTTTAATTCTTAGGAAATAATACTATAGACGAAGAAGGATAAAAAGAAAAACCCTTCCTACAGCAGATGCAGGAAGGGTCTTAAGAAAGGTCTCTTAGAACTCGTAACGTAGTCCTAATGTGATTGGGTAAGATACTTCTCTACCCAAAGAACCTACGTTAAGATTGGTGATTCCACCGATTGGAGCAGCTCCAACTGGGAATACAAGCGGTATGTTGTTGTTTGTACGGCGGCTTTGGGAGAAGACGACTTCAAAGTTAAGAACAGCGGATAGGCAGTCCCAAACTTGGATGTCGAAACCTAACTGAGCTCCGGCGCTAACACCAGTTTGGCCAAGGAAGAAGGAGCTTGAACCCACTTCAACACCATTGATTTCAACTGTGCTGTGAGCTTTTTTGTGGTGGATGAAACCAGCTTTGAATCCGAGGAATGGAGCTACGCGGTCGCACAACCAGCAACGGTCGAAGTAGTAACGAGCGCCAATGTAACCTGTCCAGGCTTGAGCGTTATGGTGGTGGTGTGTGAAAGTAAGATCCAGCGTGTCAAGGAAATGGCTGTGTCTTTTACCTTCAGCGCTTAAGTAGTTAGCTTCTAAGAATACTTGTGTATGATCAGAAGTGTTGTATCCAAGTTCAAGACCAACAGTCCAAGGCAAATCGAAAACGTCATTGAATTTTGGAGTCTTGCCAATGGAGAAAACTGGTACTAACAATGATGGGTTGACAGCGTAAATTGTGCCACGGTTATTCCAAGTTGTTGGAACAACTCCGCCTTTCACGAGTACGCTAAAATGGCATTCAGACAATGGGCCTGGGCAGCAGCTAGTTTCGCACTGGTTCCAGTCGCAGCAATCTTCACCCCATGCAAATGATTTTGTTGGGATTAACAGGCAGGTCAAAACTAGGAATAGTCCGACCACATTACGTAATTTAGAAGTCATGTATAGTCTCCTTGCTCAATCTTGAGTGGTTTAGGCCTACTGTAGAGAACAGGGCATAAAGAAGTCAAAAAAAATATTAATTTTGATGAAATTTTTCTAAAAAAATGCTTGAACTCGGGGATAGCGCCCAAACTTACTTTTTTGAAAAATTAATTATGGATGGGCTGGAAAAGAAAAGGATGCTGAATTCAGCATCCTTTTCTATGATGACGATTAGAAAGAGTAGCGTAAGGCAACAGTAATGGGGAAAGTGATTTCTGTATTGACTCTTCCGGCAATAATATTCGTTGCACCATTTTCAACTACAGCGGGAAGGACGATATTGCGTTTGCCTTGGATAGCTTGCGATACCAAAACGTCTGACTGCAATTGTAGCGATAGGCATTCCATTAAAGCACAATCCAAACCTAAGAATAAGCCAGCAGAAACGCCGGTTGTAGATTCAAACAAGGTGAAACTGCCTGCTTTTGACGCATTTTCAGTAACTTTTATGCGGATTTTCTGGTGGTGTACGAATCCTGCTTTAAAACCGATATAGGGTGCTACGCTGTCACAGATCCAATCGCGGCAGAAAAATTGACGGACGCCAAAATAACCGAACCAATCTTTGCCATCGTCCATTGTTTCACGGATAGTAATTTGAGTATCGGGGAAGGTTCTTGTGAGGACAGTTTTGTTAGGAGAGCATCTGTACAAACCTTCGATGAAATACTGAGTATGGCCTGTGGAGTTATAGGCGATCTCAAGACCGGCAGCCCAAGGCATATCGAAGAGGTCTTGGTAAGATTTAACTTGTCCGGAAGAAAGAACCGGAGGGACGTTAGTGGGGATGACAACATATCCATTGCCTCTGTTCATCCATATGGAAGGGGCGATGCCACCTTTAATAGAGATATTCCAGTTTCCTTCATTAAGTGGTGTGCCGCAGTAAGGGGCTTCAAGAACGCAAACTTCGTCGATGCAAGGGTCGTTGCAGCAATCAAATTCATCAGCATGCATTGTTGAGGAAAAGCAGAGTGTGGTGAGGGCGATAAAGGCGAATTTACGAAGTAGATCAGTCATAAGTAACTCCAAAATGGTGTGTGAATGGCCACATTTTTGAATAAAATAACTCTTAAGTCAATCGAATTTATTTAAAATCTTAAATTAAAAATATTTTTTTAGTTTGAATTACTATTTAGATTGCTTTGTTTTTAAATTAAAAGTAATCAGCTTTCACTTGTCAAAATAAAATATTGTTGTGTTACAAAGTTTTTTAGTTATTTGTTTCTTCTACTAAAGCAGAGTCAAGAACATCCCCCATTTTTAAAGTCATTTTTGTCCATAAATATGCAGTCGATAAAAAAGTTACAAAAAGCGGTGTTGCAGAAGCAGCGATCCCTCCGCTGAATGTGATGAGGCCTATCGTCGTTAATGAGGCAAGAGCCCTGCCTCCTCTGCTTGCAATACCCTCTATAATTAATTTCCCTTGCATCCGCAGGGTCGAATTAAGGGCTAGATAAGCAAGTTCCTTGGAACTGTCAAGCAGAGCGTATTTGGTTGCTCTGCAGACACAGTAGCACGTGCAGCTTAGTATGAGTGCTAATTCGATATGTCCTAAGCCCATCATGACCAATAGCATGTAGGGACCTGCCAAAGCAATGACAGAGACGGGTGTAACAAGCGCGACCGTTTTCCAAGAGCATCTACGCATAGCCCAAGGACCTACGATGATAGCCGCAAAGGCAGTGAGCGCTCCTGCCCACTGGTTAAGGGAACCCATGATTCCGTTGAAATCTATGGGTTGGGGATAACTGCTTTTTAGTGTGTCCAAGAAGAGAACTTCGAACAGTGTATAGGTGATGTAATCGGTGAGGACGATGAAAGAAAGGGAGGATAGGATAGGATTTCCTACTGTCGCTTGGAAGCTTTTGACAAGGTCTATCCTCTCCTTTTCGAAATTAGGATGTGAACTGACGGACATTTTTCTTATCAACACAAAAAATAAACCACCTCCAATACAGCTTGTACAAGCGATAATCCCCATTTCAAAAAGAAGGGTCGCATGCCAAGCGTCGATAGCAATGGAATGAAGTACCTCAGGTCCCCACTGAGTGGAAAGTTCAACTAAGGGACCGGCTAGAAATCCACCTAAGCTGGTTCCAAGCATCAAAGGGGCGTAGGTATTTTTAGCGTAGCTGAGCGTCATATAATTATTGATGAATCCCCACAGCAGAATGCTGATGAGCGCGACTTTCCACAGTTCCGTTACGACAAAGAAAGAACCGACCGAAAGATAAAAGGATATGTGGGATAGAAAAGAAGAAGAGGCAAGCCAATAGGCGGCGTGTGTTTTCCAAAAAGGATAGAAAAAAACAATGTAGCCTGAAAGGAAAAGGACAAAAGCAGCCAAAGTGTAATAGAATACTACCGGTAGGGAACGTTTCTTTAGGAAGGAAGCAAGGCACCATGAAAGTAAGATGGAAGCAGGTAAAGCTGCCAACTCATAATAAGGAATAAGGGAGGCAGTACCACCGATATCCGCGACAGCCAAAGCACTGCGTGCATTTCTTAATAATGTAAAAGCAGTGGTAAGCAAAGTTACCAATGCCATGATCATAGATGTAACTAACATCACACTCCCTCCGCTGGGATGACCCAGATCAGGTTATTGGGCTATAATCTCAGCCCTAAATACATTAGGGCACACCCGGTGAAATGCCTAGTCTACATAAGATCAGCTTTTATGTAAAAATTACCCAATCTTTAAAAAGAGTTTACAAATTACGTGGTATAATAAAGTATTATAAAAATTTTTTACGAGTAGATCATGAAGAGTATTATCTCCCATTTTGTTTTCTTAATTCTATTTACGGGAATATCTACAGCTATTGCTGCAAAAGAATGGGAAGAAGAGCCATCAGAAAAATTGATTTTTAATATGGTGAATTTGAACGAACTGCCACGCAGTTTCCGCACGACATCCTACGTTTATTCTCCCGAAATCATTAAACGCAAAGGGTTTGTCCCTAGCGATGCGGGTTTAAGAAAATTGAGAATGTCGGGAAGTTCCCAATTCTCTAAAGATTCCCTAGAGGTTATTCTTAACACCGTCGATAAGAACAAAAATAATATATATGTTGTCGATCTCCGTCAGGAAATCCATGGATTTGTGAATGGCCACGCCATTAGTTGGTATGCAAAAAGAAATTGGGGCAATGTGGGAATGAGTTCTACAGAAATCGAGAATCAGCAGCACCAGCGACTCGTGGACTTATTTTCTCAGCGTATTGCTTCCTTTTTTCTAGATAAGAAGAGCGATACATTAGAAAACATCGAAGTAGACCGCATTGAAAATGAAGAAACGATAGCTCAAGGCCTCGGCTCACACTATCGCCGTTTTTATGTGACCGATCATACTCGTCCCGCTGATAAAACTGTGGATGAATTCATTTCCTTTGTTAAAAAATTACCTAAAAATGCCTGGCTGCATTTCCACTGTAAAGGTGGAAAAGGACGCACGACCACCTTCATGTCAATGTATGATATGATACATAACGCGGGGAACGTCTCGTTTGAGGAGATCGTCTTACGCCAGTGGTTCATCGGCGGTATCAACTTATTTACTGATGAAATGGATGAAAGCTGGAAAGTAGAATATGCCGAAGCAAGAATTAACTTTTTACGTGACTTCTATAAGTATTGCCGCGAAAATCCCACATTTAACCAAGAATGGTCCTATTGGGTAAATAGTTAATGGGGAAGTGGAGTTTTTATGGCGGATATTGTTCCTTTCATCGAGCGGAGAGCACAGGCAACCGATATCCTTGCACAGGAGTGTGAGGGGTGGCTTGCTTATGATTTCCGCCGCAGCAATTCCCTAGCCTGCTATGCTCTGGGAATAGATCCCGGTGCCTTATTAACGCGCCGTTTTTTCTATTGGGTACCCGTTCAGGGCGATCCTGTCAAAATTGTACACGGCATTGAACCAGGCGTGTTGGATCACCTTCCCGGCGAAAGTATTACCTATAGGACATGGCAGGAATTAGATGTAGCCCTAAAAAATGCTCTTGAAGGTGTGCGCACTGTTGCAATGGAGTATTCCCCCCGCAATGCCATTCCTTATTTATCAAAAGTCGATGCAGGCACAGTCGATTGGGTACGTTCACTGGGGATTGATGTCGTATCATCCGGGAATTTTATTCAATATCTTACCAGCGTACTCACCCAAGAACAGATCAGAGCACATTTAACTGCTGAAGAAGCAGCTGTACACATCATGCGTGAGGCTTGGCAGTGGATTAAGCATGCATTGCAAGAAGACAAACTCATTACAGATTGGGCAGTGCAAAAATACATTCTAGATCAAATTGCACAACGCGGCCTAATCACAGAAGTCTCACCTCTTTGCGCACTGAACGCCAATACTGCCGACCCGCATTTCATGGCCGTGGAAGACACGGCCCGATTTATTCGGAAAGGGGATTTCATTATGATCGACTTGGGCTGCAAAGTCCCTGGAGACGCCGGAGTTTATGCAGATATCACCCATGTTGGCATAGCAGCAAAAAATGCTTTACCTATTCATCATGAGGTTTTTAAAACCGTTAAAGCAGCGCGAGATGCAGCCTGTACATTTGTACAGGAACGTTTCGAACGTGCAAAACCCCTGACAGGAGCTGAAGTCGACCGCTGCACGCGCACCGTGATCGAAGAAGCAGGCTATGGAGAATACTTCATCCATCGTACAGGCCATAACATCGGTTATCACGAGCATGGAGATGGGGCCCATTTGGATAGTTATGAAACAGAAGACAACCGTCAATTATTGCCGGGCACATGTTTTTCCATCGAACCGGGCATCTATCTTCCCGGCGATTTTGGCGTTAGGTTGGAACATGATGTTCTTGTCCTTCCTGATGGCGAAGTGAGAATGACCGGCGGAATGCAGCACGAACTGCATTATCTTTTAGCAGATTAAGCATTTCCCATAATTTAAACCCAACATGCCCCTAAATTGCAGCTAGAATTTAGGGGCATGTTGGGTTTAAAAATATCGTCAGATTGAGTATTGTTTAACCTAAAAAATTACAAGGAAATTCCATGGGACTCATGCTCGCATTTAAAGCTTTTATGAAAGCTCTCCGCCAACCTAAAGAAGCGGAAACATTTCTAAAAGATTCACAACCCGTCCTTCCCCTAAAAAAAGAGGATACTGCAGACAAAAACCATTTACGTTTGCTGTCATTTCTTCAACGAGATGGAAGATTATTAGACTTTTTCCAAGAGGATATCAGCGGATTTGATGATGCCCAAGTTGGAGCCGCCGCACGTGAAGTCCATCGTGCCTGCAAAGAAAGTTTAGATGAACTCATCTCCGTTGCTCCTGTCACCGATGATAGGGAAGGAGCCGAAGTAAGGCTGCCTAAAGGGTATGATGCAACGAAATATAAAGTAGTTGGAAAAGTTGTGGGAGACCCCCCCTATGTCGGTATCCTTGTACATAGAGGATGGCAGGCGCGTAAACATCAACTGCCAAAATCCACCTCGACAGAAGGGATAGAAATCCTCTGTCCCGCAGAAATAGAATTAAGGTAATGGACCCAAAAAAGGATAACAAAATGACCTACGTGATCGGCATCGATTTGGGGACCACCAATAGCACTTTAGCTTATATCATACCGGAAGAGGAAAACCATGAAATTCATCAGTTTCTAATTCCACAGTTGACTTCTGCAGGAACAATCACTGAGGAACCCTCCCTGCCGTCTTTCATCTATTTTCCTTTAGAAGAGGAATTGGAAAAAGGAGCAGCCATCCTTCCTTGGGATAAAAAACGTGAATACTGTATCGGCATTTATGCCCGCGATAGGGGAGGAGAAGCTCCTAACCGCTTGATCCATTCCGCTAAATCCTGGCTATGCCATCAAAGCATCGACAGAAAAGTGAAAAACCTCCCTTATTCGACTCAAGCAAGTGAAGCGCCACGCATGAGTCCGCTAGAAGCATGCACAGCATTTTTATCTTACCTGAAAGAATCTTGGGACTTCAAAATGGGTAAAAAAGCCCCCTTTGAACAGCAAGAAATCTTTGTCACGGTTCCTGCCTCCTTTGATCCAGGCGCACGTCAGCTCGTGCAAGAAGCCGCTACACTTGCAGGGTACCCTTCTTCAGTCATTCTCTTAGAAGAACCCCTTGCAGCATTTTATTCTTGGCTGCAACGCCATGCACAAGATTGGCGCAACCACCTTAAAATTGGAGACACCGTTCTTGTCGTAGATATCGGCGGCGGAACTACAGACTTCAGCACGATCGCAGTTAGAGAAGATGAGGGGAACCTTACACTCGAACGTAAAGCCGTAGGCTCCCACCTTCTCCTCGGTGGAGATAATATCGACCTTTCCCTGGCCTATATGGCCAAAGATAAATTGGAAGAAAAAGGACAACATATCGACGACTGGCAACTGAGCAGTCTCGTCCATTCCTGCCGCAGGGAAAAAGAGAAAGTCTTTAGCGACCCCTCCCTTAAGCACATTGAAGTGGCTATAGTGGGACGTGGAAGCAAATTGATCGGCGGTACACTTAAAGCGAAAATTGCTCGTGAAGAAGTTCTAACCATACTGCAGCAAGGATTTTTCCCTCTCGTTAAAGCAAGCGAACAAGCCATTGCCGATCAGCGCATCGGCCTAAGGCAAACAGGCCTTCCCTTTGCACAAGATGCGCGGATCACATGCCAGCTCGCAAAATTCCTTTCCATGACAGGCGAAGGAACAAATGGCGAAACAACCGACTTCATCGTTCCTACAGCAGTCCTATTCAATGGCGGTACCATGAAAAGCGATACATTCCGCCAAACTCTGCTCGACCAGATCAATGCCTGGGCTCAGGAGTTAGGACAGCCCTCAGCAAAAGAACTTCCCGCTGCCGACCTAGACCATGCTGTAAGCAGCGGAGCAGCCAGCTATGGGCTAGCGCGCAAAGGCAAAGCCGTGCGCGTACGTGCCGGCACCTCGCGCAGCTACTTCATCGGCATAGAAGATACAGCCCCTGCTGTACCGGGACGCGCGCCTAGGATTAGGGCGCTTTGCGTCGTTCCCTATGGTATGGAAGAGGGGACGGAAAAATCCGTCGAAGGACAGGAGTTTTCACTGCTGCTGGGTGAAAAGGCAACCTTTAGGTTTTTCAGCCACGGCACCATCAAACTGTCCAATGGAGATACTCCTGACGTAGGAACTATCATTCCGGATTGGCAAAAAGAATTATCTGAATTGTCGCCTATTGAGATGACGCTGGATAAAGGCATTCTTGATGGTAAAATGATCAATGTGCGATTGCATACACGTGTGACAGAGCTAGGCGTGTTGGAGCTGTGGTGCGAGGCTGCCGATGGCCGCCGCTGGAAGCTAGAATTCAATGTGAGGTCTTGAGTAGACGCAAAAAGTGCAGAGAAAAAGCTCTGTTCAGTAAGAAGTTGTCTTTAGGTGTGTTTGTGTGGCTTTTTTTTTTTGAACGCAAAGACCCAAAGAACGCAGAGAAGCTCCGCCCCGCATTAAGCTGCCACAGGCATGGTTGTTTTCGTTCCGATCTCACATCGCTGCGGTCCCCCGCGGGACCGCAGCGCCGACGTTGACATGCTCGCTGACGCGATCACGTCAAGGATTTACAATTCACCGAATTATTCTAGATTTATGCAGGATAAACCCAAATGGAAACAGTTCATTTTGGTCATGCTAACTCTCATTAAGTTCGCCCACTTGTTTCTTTTGTGCAAACCGCGATTTTGTTTTTTCTATGGAGTGTCTAACTATGTTTGACGTGATCGCGTCAGCGAGCATGTCAACGTCGGCGCTGCGGTCCCGCGGGGGACCGCAGCGATGTGAGATCGGAACGAAAACAACCATGCCTGTGGCAGCTTAATGCGGGGCGGAGCTTCTCTGCGTTCTTCGCGTTCAAAAAAAAGCCACACAAACACACCTAAAGGCAACTTATTGCTGAGCGAAGCTTCTTTTCATCTCAGCGCTCATTGCGTTATATTACGACTTGGCTAACAACAACTTCAAGGCCTGCTGCTTCATCTTCAAGTGTATACTATACAGCCCGCTAGCCCTATTAGGAGAGAGCATGGAGTTTAAATGCAAACGATCTAGAAACTCCGGGGGGCACTTCAAAACGACTTCCGGCGTCGATCCGCTATAAACCTTAATCAGCAGCTGTGCCAGACCCGAGGAAATCAAGGCTTCAGACTCGGCAGCGAAATAAATCCGCTCTTTTTCCATCCACGCATGCATAAACATTAAACTTTGACAGCCGGGAACATTATTTTCGGGAATCTTATATTTATCATTAAGCGGCAACGCACTGCGCCCCATCTCAATGATTTTCTCATATCGCTTCTCATCATCATTACAAGCAACGAACAATCTTTCAATTTCCTGCTGACGCTCTTGGCATTCCATCATCGCACTTTCAAAATCCAACACGACTCCTCCCAAATAAGGGGTCTATTGTAATTATTAACGGATTTTGACGCTAATCATCAAATTAATTATATGCTATTAGGGAAGATATGAGGTTATAAAATGGTTACTCTTTTCCAGATGATCGGCGCCAGCTTTGTCTTGGTCCAATTGCTAATGTTCATATTGTGGGGCATTTATACGCGTCAAAGGAATACCGCAATAGTCGACGTGGGCTGGGCTGTAGGATTTATACTTACAATGGTCGCTTATTTTTTCCTGGGATATGGCAGCTTCTGGAAAACTCTCCTTCTTCTTCTGATGGTCGTTTTATGGGCAAGCCGTCTAGCTTTCTACCTTTTCGACCGTCTAATCAATAATGTGGAGGATCCACGCTATGCAGAGCTGCGCAAACGCTGGGGCGACTCAAACGGTGATGTTAAAGTTTTAGTTCTCTTTGTATTCCAAGGGGTTTTAGTTACCGTTTTAACCTTGCCCTTTCTTTTAGTTGCATGCTGTCCTAATCCCATATGGACAGGTTGGGAGATCTTCGGGGCGCTTCTGTGGGCTGTAGGTTTAGCAGGCGAGACGTACGCTGACGAAAACTTGCGACAGTATAAAGCCGCCCAAACAGGAGAAGTATGCAAAAAAGGTCTCTGGTATTACTCACGTCATCCCAACTACTTTTTTGAATGGATTATTTGGCTTGGTTTCGCTTTCTATGCTCTTTCCTCTACGGCAGGTATTTTAGCCTTCATTTCTCCGGCCTTAATGTACTATATTCTGCGATATATCAGCGTTCCCTTGACTGAAGCGCATCTTTTACAGTCAAAAGGGGAGAATTATAAACAATATCAAGAAACCACTAATGAATTTTTTCCATGGTTTCCGGCGAAAAAAGCGGATTCTCCTTGACTTCTATGTAAATCCTGGTAACTTATCTCTATATTGCTGCTATGGCGACCGATAAATGCGGTTGCTGTAGCCCCACAAAAAATTTTACACTCATGCCAAAAGAAGATACTTTTAAGCTAGAAGGGGTGGTCGTAGAACCTCTACCGAACGCAACATTCCGCGTTAAGCTAACCAATGGAACTATTGTAACTGCTCACCTATGCGGTAAGATGCGAATGAAAAACATTCGTGTTCTCGCTGGGGATAAAGTGACAGTAGAGATGTCGCCTTACGATCTTTCGCAAGCGCGAATTATCTATCGGCAAAAATGATTGTAAAAGTTGTTGAATTTATTTTGTGAACAGAATAAATTTAACGGCACTTGACGCCCAGATAGCTCAGTGGCAGAGCGTGTGCATGGTAAGCACAAGGTCGTAGGTTCAATCCCTATTCTGGGCAAAGCTAGGCGCAAAAAATTGCGTTCACTAAGCAAAGTGTTAAAAATAACGGAGAAACAAAGATGGCTAAAGAAGCTTTTAAGCGTACCAAGCCACATGTCAACATCGGTACTATCGGCCACGTTGACCATGGCAAAACTACAACAACCGCAGCGATCACTAAAGTATTGTCCGAAAAATACGGCGGCCAAGCCCGTTCTTTCGCCAGTATCGACAATACACCAGAAGAACGCGCACGCGGTATCACCATTAATGCTAGCCACGTCGAGTATGAGACTGCAAATCGTCACTACGCTCACGTTGACTGCCCAGGCCACGCCGACTATGTCAAGAACATGATCACCGGTGCCGCACAGATGGACGGAGCAATCCTCGTCGTCGCAGCAACTGACGGTGCTATGCCTCAAACACGCGAGCACATTCTGCTTGCTCACCAGATGCAAGTTCCTGCCGTTGTCGTATTCCTCAACAAATGCGATATGCTCGGCGAAGCTGACGCAGAACTGATCGACCTCGTGGAAATGGAAGTACATGAACTACTAGAGTCTCGCGGCTACAAAAACAGCCCGATCATTCGTGGTTCAGGACTACGCGCCCTCGAAAACGATCCGTACTATGTGCAAAAAATCCTAGAGCTGATGGAAGCTGTAGACAACTTCATCCCAGAACCTGCTCGCGAAGTTGACAAGCCCTTCCTAATGCCAATCGAAGACGTATTCTCCATCTCAGGTCGCGGTACTGTAGTTACAGGTCGTGTCGAGCGCGGAAGCGTCAAATTGAACGATAAGCTAGAACTCATCGGTTTGCGTGAAACACGTCAAACAGTTGCTACCGGCTTGGAAATGTTCCAAAAAACTTTGGACATTGCTAACGCAGGTGAGAACGTAGGTATTCTTCTCCGCGGTATCAACAAAGAAGACGTAGAGCGCGGTATGGTTCTTGCTGCTCCTGGCACATGCACACCGCATAGCGAATTCAAAGGTAACGTTTACGTTCTAACTAAAGAAGAAGGCGGCCGTCATAAGCCATTCTTCTCCGGCTACCGTCCTCAGTTGTACATCCGTACAACAGACGTAACTGGTACAGTAGAACTTCCAGCAGACGTAGAAATGGTTATGCCTGGCGATGACGTCAGCTTAACAGTAAAATTGCTCGCTCCTGTTGCGATGGAACAAGGTATGCGCTTCGCGATTCGCGAAGGCGGCCGTACTATCGGTGCAGGTCTCGTAACTGAGATCATTAAGTAAGCGAAGAAAATCTTACAGATAAGGGCGAGAAAAATTCTCGCCCTTTTTTTAAGAAAAATGACTTGTTAAGGGTGTGTAGCTCAGTTGGTAGAGCGGCGGTCTCCAAAGCCGCGGGTCGGGGGTTCGAGTCCCTCCGCACTCGATAAAAAAAAATGTGTGCTAGAAAATAGTAAGATCTATTATGCTAGCTGCTGATTCACCTCATCAGGTACTCATTTGACAATACCTTGATGACACAAAGCTATATTAACGCGCCCTTGTGAGGTGTAAACGTGACAGTGGATTCCAAGATAATGGAAATTAAAAAAACACAGCCGCAAGTAACAACAGCAACACCGACTCCGACAACAGCGCCGGCAGTCAGTACAAGAGGATTTGCTGATTATATCGCGGGTGTTAAAGCCGAATTTTTTAAGATTACGTGGACATCACGCGATGAGCTGATAGTCTACACACAAATCGTCGTAGTTGCGACATTTGTTATGGGGTTGGCCGTCTTTTTTACCGACGTCCTCATTCGAGCTGGTTTATCAGCGATCGGAGGCCTCATCCACTTCATATTTGGCTAAATATACTAGGCGGATTGTGAACCCATGCATAAATGGTACGTTGTACAAGTTCTCTCGACGCACGAGAAAAAAGTTAAAAAAGCTCTAGAAGAGCAGCTTGAACACCAAGGGATGGCTGGGTTTATTGATAAAATCATGGTACCCACAGAAAACGTCTCTGAAGTGAAGAAAGGGCAACAAAAAATCGTTGAAAAAAGATTGTGGCCTGGATACATCCTTGTCAAAATGATCTTGAACGACGATTCGTGGAGCTACGTCAAAGGAACAGCTGGTGTGATCGATTTCCTAGGCGGAAAGTCACCCACTTCGCTCACTGACTCCGAAGTACAAGAAATACTTAAAGATCTTGAAAACAAAAAACAAACTGTTACGCACAAACATAAAATTGATGTGGGTGACCACGTTAAAATTGTTGACGGTGTCTTTGTTAACTTCATCGGCACAGTGACAGAAGTCTTCCACGATAAAGGACGCTTAAGCGTCATGGTTTCCATCTTCGGAAGAGAAACCCGCGTGGATGACCTCGAGTTCTCACAAGTTGAAGAAGTAACAGAAGAAGAAACAGCTAATTAGAATCCTTGCACAATGCATCGCCTCAACATGCAGCAAGGATAGATTGAGGAAATATGGCTAAGAAGAAAATCACAAAAATTATTAAGTTGCAGATCCCTGCCGGAAAAGCAAACCCAGCTCCGCCCATCGGTCCAGCACTCGGCGGTGCAGGCGTTAACATTATGGCATTCTGCAAAGAGTATAATGCGAAAACACAAAGTATGGCAGGAGATATCCTCCCTGTCATCATTACCGTCTATGCTGATAAATCTTTTACATTTATCACAAAAAAACCTCCAGTCGCTGAACTGCTTAAAAAAGCAGCCGGCGTCCAGAAAGGCTCAGCTATTCCTAACCGTAACAAAGTAGGCAAAGTCACTCGCGCCGACACTCTTAAAATTGCAGAAACAAAACTGCAAGATATGAATGCTCGTGATCTAGACCAAGCCGCTCTTATGGTTGCAGGTACTGCTCGCTCCATGGGATTGGATGTGGTCAACTAGAAGAAAATAGAAGGAAACAATGGGTCAAAAAAGCAAACGCGTTCGGGAGATGGACAAGTTAGTTGATGCCACGAAAGTGTACTCAGTTAATGATGCTATCGCTATTTTAAAGAAATCTCCACCTGTTAAATTTGAACAGTCTGTGGAAATTTCACTGCGGCTTGGTATAGACCCGCGTCAATCCAATCAAAACGTTAGAGGGACTGTAGCTTTACCGAAAGGTTCAGGAAAAACTCTGCGTATATTGGTGTTTGCTAAAGGCGACAAGGCACATGATGCCGAACAAGCCGGTGCCGATTTCGTCGGTTCCCAAGAGCTTGTAGATAAAGTCGCTGGTGGTTGGACAGATTTTGACGCGGTCATCGCCACGCCGGATATGATGCGCGAAGTAGGTAAACTAGGTAAAGTACTCGGCCCCCGCGGTCTGATGCCTACTCCAAAAGCCGGAACGGTGACTACTGATGTAACCACCGCCATTCGCGAACTCAAAGCAGGTAAAATCGAGTTTAAATCCGACAGACACGGTGTTGTTAACTCACTCGTCGGTAAACTTAATTTTGCAGCAGAAAATATAGCTGAAAATATCACATCTTTCATCGCCGCTGTTGTAAGAGCTAAACCTCCTACAGCAAAAGGTCAATATGTAAAGGGAGTATGCCTCTCTTCCACAATGGGCCCAGGTATGAAAATCGATATGCGCGAACTGGATCTATCATAGGAGTGCGACACCATGAGACAAGATAAACATCTCCTTCTCGATGAAGTAACAGAAAGCCTCCAAAAGTTTGATCACTTTTTCGTGATGCGCTACGGTAACCTAAACGCCAATCAAGCTAACAGCTTCCGCAACGAAGTAGCTAAGAAAGGCGGCGATGTACATATCCTTCGTAAAAGACTGTTCTCCAAAGCAGCAGTAACCATGGGTTACAGCATGGATCACATTCCTCTCGAAGGACATATCGGCCTCGTATTTGCATCCGGTGATCCGGTTGAAATGTGCAAAGCGCTCATTCAGTTCGGCAAAGAAAACAACGACACCATCGCTTTAGTTGGCGGACGCGTAGACAGCCAAGTGTTAGGTCAAGATCAAGTGGCCGTACTGTCTAAACTCCCAGGCAAAGCAGAAATGCAAGCTCAATTGCTTGCAACATTCGAAGCGCCCTTGTCGCAGACACTGTCTGTTATGGAAGCGCTCATATCCAGCGTCGTGTACTGCCTGGACAACAAAGTCAAAAAAGAAGGCGGCGAAGACACTCCCGCAGAAAGCGCTTAAAGCCGCTTAGATATAAGTTTTAAAAAAAGAGGTAGTATCGTGAGTAACAGTAAACATGAGAAATTGGTAGAAGAACTCAGCAATCTAACAGTGTTGGAAATGGCTGAACTAAAAACAGCTCTAGAAGATAAGTGGGGCGTTAAGGCCGCAGCAGCAGTATCAGTTGCAGCAGCACCAGCAGCCGCAGCACCTGCAGAAGCAGAAGCTGAGTCCACAGAATTTGACATCAATCTAGAGTCAGTTCCTGCCGATAAGAAAATTGGCGTTATTAAAATCGTGCGCGAAGTCACCGGCCTTGGCTTGAAAGAAGCAAAAGACCTAGTAGACGCAGCTCCAAAAACGCTGAAAGAAAATGCACCTAAAGCAGAAGCTGAAGACATCAAAAAGAAAGTCGAAGCTGCTGGTGGTAAAGTAGTATTAAAAGGCAAATAAGCCTTTGAAGATCGTCGCGTCCGAGCAGAAACTGTTCGGGCGCGTTTTGCATTCTTAAAGTATTGACAGCGCATCAAACTTTAAGTATAACTAATTAGAAGATAGGTTTGCTAATTCTATATGATGAGTCGACTATTACGTTTTTGCTTACCTACCCATTTGATTTGCAATTCCTTCCCATCGAAACGATTGCTTAACTTTGGTTTAACTCTTTCTATCAAGAATCAGTCTGTACCAAATCCTATGCAGCCATTTTTTTCCTCTCTGCGCACGAAAATCACTATTTGGAACAAAATTTTTTGTATCTACTCGCTTGCTCGAAGAAATAAGTTTTTCGCAAGTCCTAGATATGATGCAACAAGTTTATTTTTTGACTCCTTGCAAGCCTTGTTCTCCACGTCAAAATTACCTTTTGCACGTCGAACATATGCAAGTAGTTTATTGAGCCGAGAGCAAACGCCTCGTATAGTCTATTAGATCAACTCACACTAGGGAGTCCAGTGTAATGTTACTTAAGCCACCTCGTCGAGTGAGCTTCCACGAAAAGGAAGAAATCATCGATCTCCCCAATCTAATTGAGGTTCAGATCAAGTCGTATAACTCTTTTCTGCAAGCGAATAAATTTCCTCATGAAAGAGATAATAACGGCTTGCAAGAAGTGTTTAATGAAATTTTCCCCATAAAATCGTACGATGAAAAGACGATTTTAGAGTTTATCTCTTACAGCCTGGGAGTTCCCAAATATTTACCGGAAGAGTGTATACGTCGTGGGATTACCTACAACGTTACTCTGAAAGTGAAATTCCGCCTCACGGATGAGACGGGGATCAAGGAAGAAGAAGTCTATATGGGTACCATCCCCATTATGACCGATAAAGGGACTTTCATTATCAATGGAGCCGAAAGAGTCGTTGTTTCTCAGCTCCACCGCTCGCCCGGTATTTGTTTCGAAGTGGAACGCCACCCACGCGGCAACGTCCTACACTCCTTCCGCATTATTCCTTATCGCGGAAGCTGGTTAGAAGCTTCTTTTGACTCCAATGACCTCGTCTATATCTATATCGATAGAAAAAAACGCCGCCGTAAAATTCTGGCCACCACCTTCATCCGTGCTTTAGGCTACTCCACAAACGCAGATATCATCGAGGAATTCTTCAGCACACGCAAAATGAAGATCGCTTCCGAAAAAGATTTCGCTAAACTGGTCGGTAAAGTTCTAGCAGAAGATGTAATGGATGAAGATAGCGGAGTTGTCTTTGGCCGCGCTGCTGAAAAATTGACCACAGCAATGTTAAAACGCATGGCCGATGCAGGCATCGAAATGGTCCGTATCGCAGAAGATGCAGACGAATCCAGCCCTATCATCAAAATGTTAGCTAAGGATGCAACAGATTCTTATGAATCTGCCCTAAAAGACTTCTATCGTAAAATTAGACCCGGTGAACCCGCTACATTATCAAACGCCCGTTCGGCTATGATGCGCCTTTTCTTCGATCCGAAACGCTACAACCTCGGAAGAGTAGGCCGCTATAAACTGAACAGCAAACTCGGTGTCGAAATCGATGACGAAACTTTGCAAGTGGTGACATTGACGAAAGAAGACGTTATCGGCGCTCTAAAATACCTCATCCGCTTAAAACAAGGCGATGAAGATGCTAATATCGACGATATCGATCACTTAGGCAACCGTCGCGTCCGTTCCGTAGGGGAGTTAATCCAAAACCAATGCCGTATCGGCTTGGCGAGAATGGAGAAAATCATCCGCGAAAGAATGAACTTGTTCGACTTCTCCTCAGATACTCTGACTCCAGGCAAAATTGTTTCTGCCAAAGGTCTCTCCGGTGTGCTTAAGGACTTCTTCGGACGTTCTCAGCTCTCCCAGTTCATGGACCAGACCAACCCGATCGCTGAATTGACACACAAACGTCGTCTCTCCTCCCTCGGGCCAGGCGGCTTAAACCGTGACCGTGCAGGCTTTGAAGTACGTGACGTTCACTCCAGCCACTATGGTCGTATCTGCCCGATCGAAACACCTGAAGGTCCGAACATCGGTCTTATCACATCGCTGTCTTCCTTCGCGAAAATTAACGAGTTCGGTTTTATCGAGACTCCTTATCGCATCGTCAGAGACGGTATTGTGACTGAAGAAATCGAGTACATGACTGCTGACCAAGAAGAGCGCTGCGTTATCGCCCAGGCCTCTGCGAAACTCGACGAATATAAAATGTTCATCGATCCTATCGTATGGGTACGCTACAAAGGTGAACCCTCCGAAATGGAGAACTCCCGCGTTAACTACATGGACGTTTCGCCTAAACAGCTCGTCTCCATCGTCACCGGCCTAATTCCATTCCTCGAGCATGATGACGCCAACCGCGCACTCATGGGCTCAAACATGCAACGCCAAGGTGTTCCTCTGCTTAAACCAGAAGCACCGATCGTAGGTACAGGCCTCGAAGCCCGCGCTGCACGCGACTCCGGCGCTGTTGTTGTAGCACAAGAAGACGGTATAGTAGATTATGTCGATGGTACAAAAATCGTCATCGCTCCTAAAGACAACCGTCTCGAGAAGAAAACATACCACCTCAAGAAATTCCTCCGTTCCAATGCAGGCACTTGCTTAAACCAAGTTCCTCTTTGCAACATCGGCGACCAAATCCGCGCCGGGGATGTTATTGCTGATGGTCCTGCTACTGATAAAGGCGAAGTCGCCCTCGGTAAAAACGTTCTAGTGGCCTTTATGCCATGGTACGGTTACAACTACGAGGATGCGATCATCATCTCGGAGAAAAACCTCCGCGAAGATGCCTTCACTTCGATCTACATCGAAGAATTCGAGCTGACCGCACGCGATACAAAACTAGGCAAGGAAGAAATCACACGCGATATTCCTAACGTCTCTGAAGAAGCTCTTGTTAACTTAGGCGAAGACGGCATTATCCGTATCGGTGCTGAAGTTAAACCCGGCGATATCCTTGTCGGTAAGATCTCTCCTAAATCTGAAACAGAACTCGCTCCGGAAGAAAGATTGCTAAGAGCTATCTTCGGTGAAAAAGCTGGCGATGTTAAAGACTCCTCCCTCGTAGCCCCTCCAGGTACCGAAGGCGTTGTCCAAGACGTTAAAGTTTTCAGCCGCCGCGACCGTCTTTCTAAATCCGATGACGAACTTGTGGAAGAAGCTGCAGCTTTACGCGATATTCAACGCGAATATAAAGCAAAAATCGGTGAAGCAAGAACAGAACGCCATGAGAAGATCGGCGCTTTGCTCCTCAACGAAAAAGCCCCTGCTGCTATCATCCATAGACGTACAGCCGAGATCATCGTCGACAAAGGCGAAGTCATCACGCAAGATATCATCGAACACTTGGAAAAAGAGTTCATTGAAGACCTACTGATGCCTTCACACGAAATATACGATACTCTTAAACAACTTCTGCACGACTACGATATCCGCCTTCAAACATTGGAATCACAGTTAAAAACCGAAGTGGAACTTCTCCGTAAAGGGGATACCGAACTCGATCCAGGCATCATCCGCCAAGTAAAAGTTTATGTTGCTTGCAAACGTAAACTCCAAGTCGGCGATAAGATGGCGGGACGTCACGGTAACAAGGGTGTAGTTTCTAAGATCGTCCCAGAGGCTGATATGCCTTTCCTACCAGATGGACGTTCCATTGAAATCATCCTTAACCCACTCGGCGTACCTTCCCGTATGAATATGGGTCAGCTGTTCGAAACACATCTAGGCTTCGTGGCTAAACATGTCGGCATCTATGTCCAAAGCCCTGTCTTCGAAGGATTCCCAGAAGACGAGATCTGGTCCATGATGCGCGATGCAGGAATGCCGCAAGACGGTAAGTTCTGGCTCTATGATGGTTTCAACGGCGATCGCTATGATAATAGGGTTGTTGTCGGCTACATCTATATGATGAAGCTAAGCCACCTTGTTGCGGACAAAATCCACGCACGCGCCGTTGGCCCTTACTCTTTAGTTACGCAACAACCTCTCGGCGGTAAAGCCCAGATGGGTGGTCAGCGTTTCGGGGAGATGGAAGTGTGGGCCGCGGAAGCTTATGGCGCCGCTCACTTGCTGCAGGAACTGCTTACAGTCAAATCGGACGATGTTGTCGGACGTACGCGTATCTACGAATCTATCGTTAAAGGCGAAAACTTATTACGCCCCGGCACGCCAGAATCGTTCAACGTTTTGATTAAAGAAATGCAAGGCCTCGGCCTCGATATCCGCGCTGAACGCGTCGGTCAATAGTATAGATAGCGCATGTGCGCTTTTTCCGCCCGGACATGTTCCGGGCGCGTTTAAAAAAATTTTAGGAGACCTCGATGTCAGAACAGTTTCCACAGCAAGAGTCAGGGTTCGATAAGCTGACGATTAGGATCGCTTCGGATGAAGTGATCCGCAATAGTTGGTCGAGAGGCGAAATTAAAAAGCCTGAGACCATCAACTACCGTACCTTTAAGCCAGAAAAAGGCGGTTTGTTCTGCGAAAAGATTTTCGGTCCTACACATGACTGGGAATGCGCCTGCGGTAAGTATAAGAAGATCAAACATAAAGGGATTGTCTGCGATCGCTGCGGCGTTGAAGTCACCCTTTCCAAAGTACGCCGCGAAAGAATGGCCCACATCGATTTGGCCGTTCCCGTTGTGCATATTTGGTTCTTTAAAACAATGCCATCCCGTATTGGTAATATCTTGGGTATGTCTTCTACAGACCTCGAAAGGATCATCTATTACGAAGAATATGTTGTTATCGATCCAGGCCATACTGAACTAGAAAAAAAACAACTTCTTAACGATGTCGAATACCGCGAAGCCCAAGAGAAATACGGCCGTGATGCTTTCGTCGCTAAAATGGGCGGTGAAGCCATACGCGACCTACTCGCTAGCGAAGACCTGCAGCTGCTGCTCATTGATCTGAAAGAAAAGCTTAGAAAGACAAAATCACAGCAAGCTCGTATGAAATTGGCAAAAAGATTGAAGATAGTTGAAAGCTTCGTCTCATCTTCCAATAAGCCTCAGTGGATGGTCATGTCCGCTGTGCCGGTCATACCTCCCGAGTTGCGTCCTCTTGTGCCTCTAGATGGCGGCCGCTTTGCAACTTCAGACTTGAACGACCTATACCGTCGTGTGATCAACCGTAACAATCGTTTGAAAGCGATTCTTAAGCTGAAAACACCGGAAGTTATCGTTCGTAACGAGAAGAGAATGCTACAGGAAGCTGTGGACGCCCTCTTTGACAACGGCCGCCATGGCCATCCTGTCATGGGCGCGGGCAACCGTCCTCTGAAATCTCTTTCTGAAATGCTTAAAGGTAAATCAGGACGTTTCCGTCAAAACTTGCTCGGTAAACGTGTGGACTACTCAGGCCGTTCCGTCATTATCGTCGGTCCGGAACTGAAGTTCAACCAGTGCGGTCTGCCTAAGCTAATGGCTCTTGAGCTGTTCGAACCGTTTATTGTTAAACGTTTGAAAGATCTTGGCTATGTCTATACTATCCGCTCCGCTAAGAAAATGATTCAGCGCCATGCGACTGAAGTGTGGGATGTTCTGGAAGAGATCATTAAAGGTCACCCTGTCCTCCTAAACCGTGCTCCTACATTGCACCGCTTAGGTATCCAGGCTTTCCAACCTGTCTTGATCGAAGGTAAAGCGATCCGTATTCACCCACTCGTTTGCGAAGCGTTCAACGCGGACTTCGACGGTGACCAGATGGCGGTTTATGTTCCTCTGTCAGTAGAAGCTCAGCTAGAAGCAAAGCTTTTGATGATGGCTCCTGATAACATCTTCTTGCCTTCTTCCGGTAAACCTGTCGCGATTCCTTCTAAGGATATGACCTTAGGCTTGTATTATCTAATGTGTGATCCGCTTTATATTGCGGAAGAACATGGTGAAAAGACTAAGGTTTTCCGCGATGCCAACGAAGTGCTTTTAGCTCTCTATGCTAGCAGCCACTATTATTACTTCGATAAAGAAGGATATGGCGAAGACAAAGAAGACAAAAATGAGAAGGAAGGCAGAAAAGATGCCGTCCGCGGTCTCCGCATCCACGAGAAGATCAAGGTGCGTACTGAAGATGGCAGTATTATTGAAACGACCCCCGGCCGTGTTATCTTCAATACAATCGTACCTAAAGAACTAGGCTTCCAAAACTATAGTATGCCGAAAAAGAAAGTCGGCGAACTGGTCATGCAGTGCTATAAGAAAGTTGGTCTAGAAGCGACTGTACGTTTCCTCGATAACCTTAAGTCTCTGGGCTTTGTCGAAGCAACCCGCGCTGCTACATCCATGGGTGTTTGCGACGTCTGCGTTCCTCCTAACAAGCAAAAGCTACTTGAAGGTGCTTACGAAAGAGTACTTCAAGTTCAGAAGCAATACGAAGACGGTATCATCACTGACGGTGAACGTAAATCTAAAGTTATTAGCCTATGGACAGAAGTGACGGAAGAGCTTTCACAAGACCTGTTCAAGCTTATCAGCGAAACGAAAAACGGCCGCTTGAATCCTCTCTATATGATGATGGACTCCGGTGCTCGTGGTAACAAATCGCAGGTTAAACAGCTGGGCGCTCTCCGCGGCCTGATGGCGAAACCTTCAGGCGAGATCCTTGAGTCTCCTATTACGTCTAACTTCCGTGAAGGCTTGACAGTTCTAGAATACTCTATCTCTTCTCACGGTGCGCGTAAAGGTCTCTCTGATACCGCTCTAAAAACTGCTGACTCCGGTTACCTCACACGCCGTCTCGTTGACGTTGCGCAGGATGTGATCATCACAGAAGAAGATTGCGGCACTCTTAACGGCATTGAAGTTTCTGCCATTAAGCAAGGCCAGGAAGAACTTCTACCTTTGAAAGACCGTATTTTCGGACGTACTGTATGCGAAGATATCTTCCTACCTGGCGATAGCACTAAGCTGCTAGCTAAAGCAGGCGATACTCTGAATATTCAGCAAGCTGAAGCTATCGACGACTCAGGTATCGATTCTATCCGCATCCGTTCCGTTCTTACCTGTGAAACTCGCCGCGGTGTCTGCGCGAAGTGCTACGGTGTCAACCTTGCAAACGGACGTTCCGTCGGCATGGGTGAAGCTGTTGGTATCATTGCTGCTCAGTCGATCGGTGAACCGGGTACTCAGTTAACGATGCGTACGTTCCACCTTGGCGGTATCGCTTCTGCGGGCACCAACCCGGAACTTGTATCTGATGTAGAAGGCATCCTGGTATATAGCGATCTCCGTACTGTTCAGCACGAAGATGGTTACTGGATCGCCCTGAACAAAAACGGTTGCCTGCATATCGTCCGTGATGAAGGTCGTAAACTGGAAGAGTACAAAAAACTTCTAGCGACAAAATCGATCGAACCGCTCCAAACCTTCACTGTCGACTTGGGTACACGTATCCTCGTTGCTGATGGCTCAAAAGTAAAACCGCATACTAAGATTGGTGAGTGGGAACAACACAACATTCCTATTATCTGCGATCGCCCCGGTTATGCAAAATATGAAGACCTCGTCGAAGGTATCTCTACAGAACGTGATGTCAACAAGCAAACAGGCCAGGCCGAATTGCTTGTTAAACAGCACCGCGGTGAGCTGCATCCTCAGATCGTCATCTACGCTGATAATGAATTTAAGGAACTGATAGGTACCTATCCTCTTCCAGCCGGTTCTATTATTTCCGTTGAAGAAGGTCAATATGCAACTGCAGGTACGTTGTTAGCACGTCTTCCACGCGGAGCCTTGAAAACAAAAGACATCACGGGCGGTCTGCCACGTGTTGCCGAGTTGTTCGAAGCCCGTAAACCGAAGGACTCTTCAGAAATCGCTAAGATCGACGGTGTCGTCGACTTCCGCGGCGTCCAGAAGAACAAACGTATCGTTGTTGTGCGTGACGAAGCGACAGGCATGGAAGAAGAACACCTGATCCCGCATAGCAAGCACTTGCTCGTTCAAAGAAGTGACCACGTCTCCAAAGGCCAGCAGCTGACTGACGGCGTCATTATCCCTCACGAGATCCTTGAGATTTGCGGTGTGCGTGAACTACAAAAGTATTTGGTCAACCAGGTACAAGAAGTTTACCGTCTGCAGGGTGTAGACATCAACGACAAGCACATCGAAATCATCGTACGTCAGATGCTCAAGAAAGTGCGCGTCATCGATCCGGGCGATACAAGCCTACTGTTCGGTGAAGAAGTCGATAAGAAGGAATTCGATATTGAGAATAAGAAAGTTATGCAAGAAGGCGGAAAAGCATCTTATGCTGCTCCAGTACTCTTAGGTATTACTAAAGCATCTCTCAGTACCGATTCGTTTATTTCTGCAGCTTCCTTCCAAGACACGACACGTGTTCTGACAGAAGCAGCGTGCGCAAGTAAAACGGACTACTTATTAGGCTTTAAAGAAAACGTGATCATGGGACACATTATTCCTGGTGGTACAGGCTTTGAGAAGCACCGCCATGTGAAGAAGTTTGTTGACCGTGAACATGAAGCCGAGTTTGTATTAGACTTCATTTCGATGCCTTAAGTATCTTGTTCTAAGTGCGGCGGTTTAGGCCGCCGCACTTTATTCTTTATCTCCCTTTTACTCTTTCTAAAATATCCCTTTTATTGAATTGCACTGCGAAGCGAAACGTTCCCTAGTATTGGAGTACTGCGAGTTGTCGACGACTGTTAATCTGGACAAAACTATCATTTAAAAACATGGTGTAAGATGCTCTCGATAAGTCCTTTCAGTGGGACACATCTTTTTTTTCTTAGCCCTTTGTATGGGATATTGCAGTCCTTTAGACTGCATATATGTGTTTAAACAATACCTAGGGCGATGCCCTAGGTAACAGAATACCTCTATATGCAGTCTAAAGGACTGCAATGATTTGAAGATAGATGCAAGAAGAAGATGTGTCCAACTGAGGACAAGTCACCGCACTCTTATACTAGGGTAGGTTTGTGCTAGTTCTGAGATTTTCTACTTCTTCTAGGAAAGTCTTGACTATGCCATCAAGAGTCGTTTGCGCATCTTCTGCTTTAATATCAAAATGACGAATAGTATTAATGAATGTAGTGATAAATTGGGGGTCAAAGCCAAATTTAACAAAATGAGATTCCGGTGAATAGTTAGCTGTATCAAAGGCAGGCTTGTTTAGAAGACAGCTAATATCATAAGCGTCGGCTTGTAAACCTTTAGCTATTTTTGCAGCCTCTATAAACATTTCGAGAAACTGTGGTTTCAGTATCCTCGGATAATGGAGAGCTGCTGCAAAGCCTTCCTTACGGATTTTATCGCGCATTGCAAATTCTTTATGGACAGGGCACTCCCATGCTAGCATCTGTTCTTTTGCTTGACTTTCACGTTTTTTTGCTAGGATGAATATTCCAATTCCTAAAATGATTGTGGCTGTAGGAATAATGAATATAGACAAACTAGTACTAACAGCTGCTCCTGATGCTATTCCATAGGCTGTTCCTGCGAGGGATAGCACAGCGCCGAAACATGCTGTTCTAAATGCTTGAATGTTTCTGTTGTACCAAAAGCAGAGGATCTCAGGACGCCCTATTCCCCCCTCGAAATTATTACGCGCAGTATCTATGATTACGGTATAGTCAATCAAATAGGTTTCAGTGCTTAAATCTTTACCCTCATTTATCACAACCTTCGTCTTACCAACACCAAAACTACTTTGTTTAATGGGTAAAGTTTGATCAAGTTTCGGGGGGGTACGATATTGATCGGGTGCAAAATTGTTTCTTGCAAACTCTGAATTTAAACCGTTAAATAAGAAAGAAATAAAATTAGTGGAAGGAACTAGCTCGCGAGCTGCTTTTCTGTCTGCTCTTTTTATTGTCTCCTTTGTTTGGCCAGGTACACACCCAATATAGTTAATATTATAGGGGTTAGTAATAGAAGCACTCATTAATTTCACCATTTTTTAAATTAAAAAGTTATTATAATTTAAAAGGTATAATTTGTAAAGTTGTAATTAAGTATCATAAAGCGGTGCAGAATTTACATCAATTTCATAAATGCTTAGAAGTTCTCTATCTCTCGGATTCCATAATCCGTTTATTCCCGTGAGAAAGGTAAATTTAATATTGGAAAAGTGATCAGAAGCTAAACTCCTTTCTTTTTCATTTTCTCTCTTGTTTGAGAAAGTTGATGTGATCAGTTCTCGTATCCCTTGCAGTGCATTATCAAGAGCATAAGTAATGCCTACGATAGGAGAAAGGATACGTCCTTGCCAGGAGTGCATTAAATAAACTGTGTTTGGATTGAAATAGATTTCGTGATCCATATATGCAGAAATGCGTTTTATCGTTTCAATGGCTTTAAGGGGGGAATAGAGGCCTAATACGCCTAAAGCTATAAGGATCAAAGGGTCGCCGATCGACATATAGAGGTGGACTACAGCTTTCCAAAGGTGTTTTTTTTCTAATGTCAGTAAAGTTGCGGCAGCCTCATCCGCCATTCTTAAAAGTCTTCTTGGAAATTGAATCAGGGAAGAAACAACGCAATATTTTGTAGAAATTAAACGTGCGGCGATTTTTTGTGGAAAAGTATGATTTACGGAGTAGTCCTCCATTTGATGGTAGTAGTCACTTAGAAGATGGTTGAGCATGGAATATCCTTTAGAAAAAAGAATAGATAGCTATAGCTCAGCGATAAAAATAAGGCAAGAGGGCTGAAACAGTAGGATCAGCCCTCAATTAAGATCTAATATACGCCCAGCTGACGAGCGATTTCTAAACCTAGGACTAAGGAAGAAAAAGCGATCACAAGAATAAGTGCAGTTTTTCCACCTCCTAAGATCTGTCCGGGCCTATTCTCCTTATAGCGACCATGCCATACGACGACAGCAGGTAGAATTCCAAAGATGATTACTGTAGCAGTGCCGCCGGCAATGCTTAAGGCACTTAGGAAGGAGTTAGGGTCTAATACAGCAATAATGAAAGGGGGCAACAATGTAGCTATAATAAGGGCAACGTGGTTGGTTTTGCCTACATAACGTCTTAAGCCGTCATGTAGAAAATGAACACACGTTAAGGAGTTCGCTAAAAGCGATGTTGTGATCGCAAAAAGGGCAAACCCTTTGGATAAAGGAATAATATAGGGGATGCGGCTCGTGTTTTGCAAAAGCTCGGTGACCATTTGCCCTTTATCCATGACAGTTTGTACGCTTTCGCCTGATGCAGGGAGTATGCCCAAGATCACTGTTTCCCAGATAACATAGATGACAAAAGTCAGAGCCATTCCCAAGGCCATGGAGATACGGATTTTGCGGACATCCCTTCTCAAATAATGGGTCATACTGGGAACAAGATTTTGATATCCGAAGGAAATCAAAAGCAGCGGTATAGATGCTAAAGAAGCATCCCAGTGGGTTATTTGAAGGTTAGATGTATCCACATAAGATGCTCCGCTCGCAACCAAAAGGCAGTAGGTGATGATGAGGCCTACCATAAGTCCACGGTTTAGATAATCCACAGTACGTGTTCCGGCATAGATCAATATTCCTACAAAAGTCAGGGCTACTGCGGCGCCAAGCGTTTCACTTTGGAAGAGAGGTCCGAGGATTTCTCCACAGCCAATGGTATACGCTACGCAGAGGCAATAGAATAAGAAGACGAAGCAACCCCAAGTGATGATTTGTCCGGGAGTTCCGAGAGTGTGCCTAGCTAAGCTGAGAAGATTGACATCTTCTTGAAACCATAGTGTCGCTTCCAAGAGTAGAAGACCTGTGATGTACATAAATACACAGCAAAGTAACATAATAACAGTGGAGGGGATAAAACCTGCAGTCGCCGTGATGACGGGCATACCGAGCATTCCCGCGCCTATGCAACATCCGGTGATGAGTAATATACAGCCTAATATGCTGCCGTGGTGTGATTGACCTGACATGATAAAAAAATCCTAAAAATGACGTTTAGTAAATTAAAAAAAGAGGGGGACGATTAGCGCCAACGCCAAGAGCTAGGCAGAGTGCCTATGGACATATGCGTGAAGAAAGTATGAAATTTGAAAATTCTAAACATAACCCAAGGTTAAACAATTTAGTAGATTTAAGCCAAGAATTATTGAGCCGTTAGGTATTTTGACTTCTTTCGAACTTTCTTATAGCGCTTCTTCGTGAATGAAAACACGGGGAATTCGGGGTCCCAAGCAGGTGATCAATTCATGCGCGATGGAATTGCCTGAAAGGGCAAGGTTTTCAGGAGAAAGGAACTGTCCGTATTGATCACTGCCGAAGATAAGGACAGGATCGCCTACTTTTACTTGCGGTACGGCTGTTACATCCACCATCATATAATCCATGCAGATCGATCCCACCATCGGAGCGATGTGTCCTCTGATCATTACATGCGCTTTACCACTGTAATGTCTATGCAGGCCATCGAAATATCCTATAGGGAGGACTGCAATGGCTTGGTGGTCTTTCTCGATGCGATATCTGCGTCCATAGCTAACGGTGTCGCCTTTTTTACAGAGGTTGATGCCTTCTATGTGCGATATTAGGGAAAGGGCTAGTCGTAATTCTAAGATGCTAGCTGCTGCTTCCGAAGTATGGAGGCCCCAAGCTGCCAGCCCTATCCTGACCATATTATACTGTGGTAGTTTGAAGCGTATGGCGCCGGCAGAATTGGCGGCGTGTTTCCACTTTGGGTCTAGACCGTTTATTTGCAGTTCTTCGATACATTTATCGAACAATGCAATTTGCTGGAGAGTGAAGTCGTCATGTACGGGGTCATCTGCGCATGCGAAGTGTGTCATCACCCCTTCAAAAGTTAAGGAAGGGGATTGCGCAATGACTTGCGCTAAAGGCAGAGTGTCTTCGGAGCGGCATCCGAAGCGGCTCATGCCAGTGTCGACATGAAGATGGATGGGCATGTTTTTCTTTTGCCGTTCGGCCTCTTTGCCAATAGCTTCGATGGAGGCGAGGGAGCTTACACCGGCTTCAAGGTTCCATTTAACAATCTTGGCTGCTTCGTGCGGAGGGACGTTGATGACAAAGATGGGCATAGTAATCCCTGAGCGACGCAAAACAACAGCTTCGTCCACATAGGAAACACCTAAAATATGTGCGCCGGCATGATTAAGGAAACGCGCCATCCTGACACTGTCGCTACCATAGGCGTGGGCTTTGACCATGACCATGAGGCGTGTGTCATTAGGTAGATGGCGTTTTAGGGCTTGCAGATTCCATTCGATCGCTGCCAGATTAATGATGCAGAGGTTGGCGCAGCTGGCATCTGCAAAAGCACCGGCGAGGGTGTCGAAGGGAAGTTTACGTGAACCTTTAAGCAGGATGACATCATCGTGGCGTGCTTCTTGACGTAGGAGATCTATCGCTTGCTCATGATCTTGGCAAAGAGATAGCTGGATCTGAGGTGAAAAGGATTTGATTTGTTCTAGCAGAGCATTATAGGGGTGATTTCCAACAAGGAATAGACGGTCTACAGGATTTTTCACCAGCGCTTGTCCGATGCGTTTATAGTCGTGGTCGGGTGTGGTCGACGTCGTGCGTAGGCCGGAGAAAACGAAAATTTTGCGTCCTTTACCGGCAGCTTTGCGCAAGGTGAGTAAGGATTGGTCGATAGAAAGAGGGTCGTTGCAAGTGCTGTCATTGATGAAAGTAGTGCCAAGCGAAGATTGCCAGATTTCTGTACGGGTAGGTTCAGGTGTGAAGTCTTTCAGGATATTAAGAATGTTTTCTTGATTTGCTCCTAAGAGCCAAGCCGCTTTTACAGCCATGTTGAGCAGATCGATGTAATAGTGGTGTTCCCCCGGGATGATACTCTCGTAAACGGTCTTATCAGGAAAAACTATCGTGAATGGTTGGACAGGATCAGATGTGGATCCGGCAGTAAATGCATGAGGAAGATGTTCCCTTCTATCATGCCAGCAGATCAAGTCGGTATCTATTTTAACGCTAAATGGTGCTAGTAGTGTGCTTTTGGGTGCCAGCAGCCAGGAATCCTTCGGGAGTAATTTGAAGAGCAGCATAATTTCATGCACCGTAGTGGTGATATCGCCCATAGTGTGGAGGTGTTTTTTTCCAAAGTGGGTGATGATCCCTCTGTCCGGGAGGACCATTTTATGCAGGATATCCATTTCTCCCGGTTCGGAGACGGCAGTTTCAATGAGGGCGATCTTATCTTTGGAGGAGACAGTGAATAGGCTAAGAGGAACGCCGATTTGGCTATTATAGCTCCCCGGTGAGGCAGCGATAGGATACTGAAGTCGCAGGATATTCCAAAGAAGGTCTTTCAGCATAGTTTTTCCGAAAGAGCCTGCGATGGCAACGAAAGTAGTGTCTTTAAGCTGCTTGCGGTAGCTTCCGGCTAATGATTGCAGAGTTTGGAGCGGAGAGTGAACACGCAGCAGATGGATGGATTGGGGAAGGGCAAGTGCGGGAAAGTCCTCTTTTACCACTGCGAAACGAGCTCCATTGGAGATAGCATTTTCGATAAAATGATGACCGTCATGGGTTCCTTGAAGGGCGAAGAATATGGAATGGGGAGAGCTAATGCGCCTGGAGTCAATGGCGACCTGGTCGATAAATGTAGGGGAGTGGATGTGGAGTTTATTTAGGAGCGAGGCTATTTCAGGGCATAACTGAAGATCGAAAGGGTCCATAATTCTACCTCATTTTGTAGAAGCGGTACAGTCCAAAAAGCATTGTTAGGCCGATAGGGGTGAGAAGTAAAAAAGCAGGATCGGCCAGCTGCCTTCGTGAAATGACAGTGAGGGCATCAAGAAAAAGGTAAAACGCGATAAGAGAGAAAATACCGATAGCGTAGTAAAGAAAAATGGGCAGTTGCCGTGCAAAACGGGTGCAGAAGGAGGCGGGAATAAGTACGGCGATAAGGCAAAGCAACGGCATGGATGCCTTGTGGAAGAAGACGGTGGAGATCTGAGCTTCGCGCGGGGTTAGCATTGTTCCGGGGGATTTAATTTCACTCCACAGTTCGGAAAGAGGCTGCAGTTCCGGAATAGCGGAGGCTGTTTTAAGGGAGTCATTGCTGATTTTAAGGTCAGTCAGAGCGAGAAAAGAATCGGAGGAAGTCACATTCAATTTACCTTTTTCATCGCGCTTGAAGGACTCTACAAATTCGCCATAGGGGATTTGAGCGTAAGGATAGAAATATTTGATTTTATAGATTTCATGGATATTTTTAATCCAGTAAGCATCAAAGAACCGTAGCTGGTCAGGCTCGTAGTTTTGGTAGACGAAGAAAGCATTATTGCCTAGGGGAAGAGTATGAGGAACCACTTGCAAATTCTTAGCAGGTTTCTGCTTACGTATGGCGTGAAGGAATTTGACTTGAGCTAGAGAGCGCGGGATGAACCACTGCTCATTAGCATATAAAAAGAGTGTACAAAGGATTCCTAGAATAAGGAAAGGACGCATGAGGGTACGTAAGGAGAGCCCTCCGCATTGCAAGGCTGTTAGTTCATTGTTAGTGTTCAACCTTAGGAGTACACGCATGGTTGCTAAGCTTAATGCAAAAGGGATCAAAACATCTGCGCGGTGTACAAACTCCAAAGCATAGTAGACTCCCCACTGGAGCCATGAAATATGGATGCCTTTACTGCGGAAAGCGCCGAGTTGATTGGAAAAATCAATGAGGACATAGAGAGCGTAAAATCCTATGAGCGTTCCAAAGAATGCTTGCAGCAGCTGTATCCAAATATATTTTTTCCAAGTTTGCATAAACACTAGTATCGCAGAGGATTATTTTCAGAGGCTGATTTATTACCCAAACTATTACTCCTTCCCATGATTTAATCGGTAGAGCTTGAAGGATGACAAGCTTATCAAAAAAAGCTGGGGGACAAAATATAATAAGAGTGCAGGAACAACCTTATCATCTAAACTTTTGGCAAGAAAGTAACATAACAGGAAAACACCGGATAGAAGACCAAGAGTAAGCATGCTCCAGCGGCGCTGCTGCCGTCCAATCTGGATGCTAAATGCGGCCCCCAATAACGTGAAGGTAAATAGTGCGAGCGCTGCTGATACTCTTCTGCCCAATTCAGTATAGACTCGAGATATATTTTTCTTGGCCTCTTTGCATCGTTCAGAGTTCTTTTGTTCACAGGCGAGGCTCAAATTATCCTTCTGTACAGTAAGGTGCTGATTCAAAAGGGCAAGCTGAAGATGGTCGGGATGGACGTTCCAACTTTTCTGTTGAAGCGCAGGAGTGAAGGCGTCGTAAGGTGTTTCCAATAGGGAAATGTTCTCAATGTTTAATGCGTCAAAGCCATTTTCCTCTGCTACGGGAAGGATAAATGTGACATTTTCTCCGATGACGGCATTTTTATCTCCACGGATAGATTGTGCTAAGGCCAAGTCAATCCGTTGGTTGCGCATATCCGGGATGGCAAAGAAAACATCGCCGGCAAATTCTGCGTAGGTGGAAGTGCCTAAAGTTTCGCAAGAGATACCTTGCATGGATAGGATACGTTTATTCTGTAGGAGAATCAAGGGATTGATCGTGCGTAATTTATGGCGAAGCTGGCCATTCGTGAGGTGAGCTTGTGAGGCTATCTCAGACGTTAGATAGAAGTCCGCTGCCGTCAGGAAGGTCGCTGTAATCAGGATAGGGGTTAAAATAGCAAACAGCCCCACACCGCAAGCTCTCAGAGCAGTCAGTTCCTGGCGTATGGACAAACGTGAGAAAAGGAGGTATGAGGAAATCAATGCTGCTATCGGTAATGCGATCGGGAGTAGATAAGGAAGCTGCAGGGTGATGAATTGGGCAAGTTCTCCTGCAGAGGAACCTAAGCAGGCAAAGTGCGCAATTTCGTCAAAACGGAGGGTTAGCAGGATAGCTACAAATGAGATTGTACATAGCGCCATGACTTTTAAATAGTCATACACTAAATATTTCCACAACATTGGCATAAACTAACCGCTAAAAACAATATTTTAGTAATATTATACTGAAAAGCTGCATTGTTGCATAATTAACTATCCAGCTTGCAATAGATAGAAAAATTCAAAGAAATTTTTATTGTTTGTTTATGCGATAGCCCTCGTCACAATTCCGACGAATGGCATTAGACTTCTTTCGAAATTCGCTTTGGTAGAGAAATTTGCCGGTAAAGATGCCAAAAGTGGCAGTTTTAACAATCAAATGGAATGTCGAAAGAAGTCTATTAATAATAAAAACGAGATAGCAGATGCAGGAAATTGCTAAGAATAAGATATGGTATTTATGGGTGAACGGCAAAGAAGAGGGGCCTTTCTCTTTGGCTGAAGTGCAATCCCACCCTGCTTTGACTCCTGACCTCTATGTCCGAAAAGAGGGGAGCGACAAGTGGACCCCTGCGCGTCATGTTCCTGAACTGCAGCGGCTTTTTGAAGACCCGCAAGAAATTGCCCCTGAGATAAAAAAAACTCCTCTCCTCAATCCTGCAGGAGACGAGCTGACCCTTTCCTACCAAGATCCTTCTTCTTTTTGGTTTTGGCTGCTGGTTTTAGGAATTGTCTTAACGTATCTTGCAATATATTCCCGCGGTTCTTGATGCATTTGGCGGATACCCTCCATCACTTCCTATTTAAATACGGACTTATCCGTTCTAAAGTATTGCTTGCAGTTTCAGGTGGACCTGACTCTATGGCTATGCTGCACGCCTTCCATAGCAAGCACCGCTTCCCTGGTTTGGAAGTAGGGGTTGCTCATGTCGATCATTGCTGGCGGTCAGAGAGTACCCAAGAAGCTCTTACTCTAGAAAAAATCGTTAAAGCTAAAAATTTGGATTGGCATCTTAAGACTTTGGATCCCTCCTTGATGCAAGGAAATCTGGAAGAGGCCTGCCGGGAGGCTCGGCTGAATTTTTTTGCGGAGGTCTGTCAGAAGTACGGTTATGCTGGGGTTCTATTAGCGCATCATGCGGATGATCAGGCTGAAACTGTATTAAAGCGTGTTTTTGAGGGCGCTTCATTGCTTTCTTCCAAAGGGATGCAAGAAAAAAGCACTTATCAGGGCTTGGTGTTATATCGTCCTTTCCTAAAACTAACTAAGAAAAATATCCTCGACTATATCCAAGCGCAGAGTATTCAAGCTTTCGATGACCCCACTAATTATAGTGAGAAATATACTCGTGCGAAGATGCGTAGTGCCCTGATCCCGCAGTTATCAAACTATTTTGGGAAAGAGATTGCGCCTCCTCTAGCTCGTCTAGGGGAAACATTGAATGAATTAGAAGATTTTATTTCCACTCAGCTGCCTCCAGTGGAAAAGGGTTGGTGTGGATGGATGGTGGACTGTAATAATAGGGCTCAGTTGCATCCTTTTGTTTTAAAACATATTCTTTACGCCCTGTTTAGGAATCAAGATTTCGCCGTCCCTTCAGTTCTTATGGAGGGAATTGTCATTGATTTGAAAGGAAATGCAGCGAATAAATCCTACGTTATAGGCCAGACTACTCTCTATGTAGACAGGGGATATATTTTTGCCTTACAAGTTTCCGATCAGAAGTCAGAACGCCTACCCCTTAAATTAGGGGAGAATCACTGGGGTGAATGGAAAATTACCTTAGAGAGAAATATTAGCGGCGCTAGGAACCATTCTGGATGGAAAAATCTGTGGAAAGGGGAAGTGTCTGTTCAAGTGCCTGACAGTGAATATTTTGCAGGCTTGGGAGACTCGCACGCCACGTTAATCCCGCGCAATAAGGAGTTAGGTCATTGGTGGAGTGATTCGAAAGTCCCCGCTTTTCTAAGGCAACTTATTCCGGTGATCTGGGACAAGGATGCGGTCACTGCAGAATTCTTAGGTCCCCCTTTAATTAATGATAAGTTGCCCCTCTTGATTACTCTTTCCCGTGAGTGATACCCAATAACGTTGCGGCTGAATGGGAGTTTTGATAGAGTGGAATAATGCAACTTTGTAGATTATTACAGATTATTTGAATTGGTTTAGCTTATGAATGATGACAATAAACAAGATATGAAGAAAGGTTTCTCCAACAGTTTCGTTTGGCTGCTTATGGCCGCCTTTCTTTTGATGATGCTTGTCCAGAACATGATCGAAACGAAAAGAGCCAACGTCTCTTTTAGTTATCAGCTAGAAAGTTTGGTCAACCTCCAACTACTTCAACCGGAAGACAACCGCAAAATAGCTCTCAACGATAATCTTGTCACTTTTAGCGGCAAATTTAGGGATAGGGAGACAGAAGAGGGCAAACAGCGCTATAAATATCTGGAGCTTCTCTACAACCAGTTAGAACTTACCCAAAAACAGCAGCACGTCACTTCCGAGCTGGAAGCTATGCGCGGAGCTATTACTGAAGCTGCGGAATGGTTCCTCCTGCTGACAGGTCAACCTCTTCAGAAAGAGGGCTATGTCGTTGTCGAAGATTTCTATAGCACCCCAAGTAGAGACTATTCCATTGTTGTTAAACAATTGCCTAACAAAAAGGCAGAGTCTTTAGCTGATTTGAAAAAACGCTTTGACGCCATGAACGCCGAAACTCCTCAGCAAACTGTGGATGCTTTTGGTAATGCTTTGTCAGGCCTTATTAAAAATTTCAGATCCCCTTACCTTGGTGTGGGCAGCGAACCGTTAAAATTGACATTGAAGTCTATTGATAATGATGTATCCCGCGTCAATAGCACTCTCAATCTCAGCACATCTAACCGCCTTGCTGTTTATGGGAAAAGCCTAGATAGTTTGCAGCAGACCGTTAATGAGTTGAATACAGCTCAAAACCGTACAAAGCTAGCCGCATTACGCAGCGTCCGTTCTTATAAAACTACGATTGAAGATCTCAACCAAATCAATACAAAATTAGATGACAACTCTGTGCAGCTGGATAAAGCCCGCCAAAACGTCGCTAATACTGTCTGGTTCTTCAATAACAAAGAACTGTCGACTCGCGCCCTTGAAAAACAAGATCCTGATTTATTCACACAATGGTTTGCTACAGCCAGAGAGGAGTGGGAGCGTTTTCCTGCCAATAAAGGCGCCTCTTTCAAAGCTCCTGACCAGCCATTGAACCTTGTGCTGGAAAAAACCTTTAAAAGCGAAGAGCCTGCTCCCAATTATATGAGCTATCTCGTGACGCTTCTGCCTGTCCTACTGGTGTTATTCGCCCTCTACTTCCTGTTTGCAAGACAAATGAAGGGGATGGGGTCAAACGCTATGAATTTCGGCAAATCTCCTGCAAAACTCCTGCAAAAAGGGTCCAATAAACTGACATTTAAGGATGTTGCCGGCGTAGACGAAGCTATCGAGGAATTACAAGAGATTGTCGACTTCTTAAAGTCGCCCAATAAATTCACTGCCCTCGGCGGCCGTATTCCCAAAGGCGTTCTTTTGATCGGTCCTCCGGGTACAGGTAAGACTCTTATTGCAAAAGCCGTGGCTGGAGAAGCCGACAGACCATTCTTCTCTATCTCAGGCTCTGACTTTGTTGAGATGTTTGTCGGTGTAGGTGCAAGCCGTATCCGTGATATGTTCTCCGAAGCGAAGAAAAACGCACCTTGCATCATCTTTATGGATGAGATCGACGCTGTGGGTCGCCATAGAGGTGCAGGCATTGGCGGGGGTCATGACGAACGCGAACAAACGCTTAACCAGCTTCTGGTTGAAATGGACGGCTTTGATACTAACGAAGGCGTCATTCTGATGGCAGCGACCAACCGCCCGGATGTGCTGGATAAAGCCCTATTGCGTCCTGGAAGGTTTGACCGTAGAGTTATCATCAATTTGCCTGACATTAAGGGCCGTTATGATATCTTGAAAGTCCATGCACGCAAAATCAAATTAGATCCTTCCGTCGATCTAATGTCTATTGCACGTGCGACTCCCGGTTCTTCAGGCGCTGACCTAGCCAACCTCTTGAATGAAGCAGCATTGTTGGCAGCCCGTAAAGGGCGTTCTGCCGTTACCATGCAAGAAGCGACAGAAGCACGCGACAAAGTGCTCTATGGAAAAGAAAGACGCAGCTTAGAGCTAGATAACGAAGAGAAGAAAACAACAGCCTATCACGAATCCGGTCACGCTATCGTGGGATTAGTTGTAGAGCATGCAGATCCGATTGATAAGGTGACGATTATTCCACGCGGCATGTCTTTAGGTGCGACATTCTTCCTGCCTAAAAAGAATCGTGTCAGTATGTGGAAGCGTGAAGCTTTCGATCAGCTTGCAGTGTTAATGGGTGGACGTGTTGCGGAAGAAGTCTTTATAGGGGATATCTCCAGTGGTGCCCGTCAAGACATCGAACAGGCGACTAGTTTAGCCCGTAGTATGGTATGTGAATGGGGGATGAGCGAAAAACTCGGTCTCGTAGCCTATGATGAACGTTCAGATTCCGGACAGCATTTAGGCCTTACCAACTATTACGAAAAGAAATATTCCGAAGAAACCGCCCGTGCAATTGATAGTGAAGTGCGCCAGCTCTTGGACAATGCTTATAGACGTGCCAAAGAGATTATTCTAAAGTACAGAGAGCATCTTGAGTTAATGACGCAGATGTTGATGGAGTTTGAAACTTTAGATGCGAAAGACGTAGATCTCATTATCAATGGTAAGTGGGATATTGAAGAGAAGCGGAAACGCATTCGTGAAGCAGAGGAACTCAATAGAAAAATGCCTCTCACACCTCCGCCGCCGCCGCCGCCGTCGATCAAAGCGACAGAGGGGATCAAGCCTGTGGAGCTTCAACCTGATATCAGGGTGTAATCGAAAACGCTATATGAAGAACGGCGCTTTCCGCAAGGATTAGCGCCGTTTTGCTATAATAAAGAACAGCTGCAATCATTGCTGAGGCACCTAATACGCTTATGGAACATAGTTTAGCCATTGTAGCGATACTTACCATCGGTTTCTCATTAGCAAGCTTTCTCGGCTATATCACGCAACGCCTTAACCTCCCGACAATTTTAGGCTACCTTCTTGCAGGCTTTGTTATTGGTCCTTATTCTCCGGGCTATGTAGCGGACTTAACGATTTCTGAACAACTTGCCGAAATCGGTGTTATCCTTATGCTTTTCGGCGTAGGTATGCATTTCAAGCTAGAAGACCTAATCAACGTAAAAAATATCGCAATCCCAGGCGCTACGGTTCAGACACTTGCTGCTACGATTATTGGCACTACAATCGTCTATGCTGCAGGTTGGCCATTGGTAGCTGGACTTATCATCGGCTTATCCATTGGCGTTGCGAGTACAGTCGTTCTTGTGCGCGTACTTTCTGACAGAAACTTGTTGAATACACAGCAAGGACATATTGCTGTCGGCTGGTTAGTTGTCGAAGATATATTTACTGTGATCATCCTTATCCTCCTTCCAACTATCTCAGCTCTTTCGGAAGGTGCATCGTTTTCATACACTTCCTTGATAGGATCAGTGTTATTTGTTATGGGTAAATTTGTTGTTTTAGCTCTCCTGATGTTTACTTGGGGGCATAAAGTCGTAGGGTTTATCCTCACAAATATTGCCCGTGTCCGTTCACAAGAGCTTTTTACTTTAACGGTTCTTGCAATTGTTTTTGTTATCGCTGCCGGATCAGCAGTTGTATTCGGTACTTCCATTGCATTAGGTGCCTTCATTGCAGGGATGGTGATAGGAAAAACAAGCGTCAGGCATCAAGCAGCGGCCAATGCACTTCCTTTTAAAGATATCTTTGCAATCATCTTCTTTTTATCAGTAGGGATGTTGTTCAATCCGATGGCGATAGTGACTCATTTCGGCTTATTTATAGGCTTAATTAGCGTGATCTTAATTGTGAAGCCCTTAGCAGCTTACCTTATCACTATCTTCCTCAAGTACCCCCTGAAAGTAGCTCTTACAGTTGCTATTTCACTTGCACAGATTGGAGAATTCTCCTTTATTCTTGCAGAAGAAGCGATGAACCTGAAGCTGCTTCCGGATGATGGCTTCGACATTTTAGTCGCTTGCGCGTTGATCTCCATTTCCATCAATCCGTTGCTTTTCCAGATGTTGGATTATACTGAAACCTACTTGCTTAGAATGAAATTTTTCAGAGAGTTCAATCTAAGCTCGGCAAAAGCGCAGGAGATGAAGAAGCTGTACGTACCTAAAGTTGTGGTTGTGGGTTTTGGACCTATCGGTAGGGAAGTCTCAAAGATCCTTAGAAAGATAGGCTATATTCCGATGATTATCGAGCACAATATTGATACAGTATCGGCTTTGGATGAGGATAATGCACTAATTTTTGGCGATGCTGCGGAAGAAAATATCTTAAAAGACGCCAATCTTGCCGATGCCCGCTATCTCATCATTACGATACCCGATACTGCTAAAACGTGTGAGATTATCCATGCTGCACGCCAAGTGAATCCCACGATCCAAATCATTGCCAGAGTCCAATATCATGGAGAAAGGTATCTGATGGAACAGCAAAAAGTACCTTATATCTGTACGGAAGATGAAGCTCTTGCAGCCTTTACCCATCTGGTCCGTCGAACAGTCCTTAATTCTAAAGTACTTTAGACTACAATTGTAAATAGGCTTAGTTGTGGAAGAAAGTGGAGCGGCTTGAATAGGATGTATGAGTTGCCCTTCGATGGCTCGAAGGGCAACAAAGCAGCGGCAAGTCGCCGCTTTCCTGAATTAGAATAGACTAAGCTGCCGGTGCAGTATTGGGAAGTGTGGCTTTTCTGCTGAGCTTCAGCTGGCCGCGTTCGTTGATATCCAATACCTTGACGGAGATCATCTCGCCTACTTTCACATGCAGGTTCAAGTCATTGATTCGTGCGAAATCATATTCTGAGATATGGCACAAACCTTCTTTTCCTGGCAGAATCTCAACGAACAATCCAAATGGCGCTACGGATGTGATTTTGCCGTGATAGACGCGTCCAATTTCAACATCGGAAGTAAGGCCTAAAATAATGGCTTTAGCACGTTCTATGCTTTCCAAGTCGGATGAGGAAATACTGACCCGGCCATCATCGTCGATGTCAATTTCTACACCGGTTTGCTCAATGATTGCACGGATTTGCTTGCCGCCTGGACCAATGACCGATGCGATTTTGCTTGGCTTAATCAGCAGCGTTTCGATACGCGGTGCATAAACCGACATTTCTTTACGTGGTTCTGGGCATACAGCCAGCATTTTCTCTAGGATGTGGACTCTGCCGTGTTTTGCTTGCGCTAAAGCTGCAGCCATAATCTCGTGAGTGATGCCTTCAACCTTGATGTCCATTTGGAAGGCTGTAATACCGTCTTTGTCACCTGTGATTTTGAAGTCCATATCACCTAAGGCATCTTCAATGCCTAGAATATCCGAAAGGATAGTGTAGCGATCCTCTTCAAGAATCAAGCCCATAGCGATGCCTGCTACCGGACGTTTAATCGGGACACCAGCATCCATCAACGCTAAGCAGCAGCCGCAGACTGACGCCATGGAAGATGAACCATTGGATTCTGTGATGTTGGATTCAAGACGTACGGTATAGGGGAATACTTCTTTAGGGGGCATAATAGCGAGCAAAGCGCGTTCGGCAAGTTTGCCGTGGCCAATTTCACGTCTTCCCGGGGAGCCTATGCGTCCGACTTCACCTACAGAGAATGGGGGGAAGAAATATTGTAGATAGAAGCGGTGCGCGTTCTCGCCTTCAAGGTTTTCAAAACGCTGCGCCATATGTTCTCCACCCAGAGTACATACTGCGAGTGACTGTGTTTCGCCGCGTGTAAATAGCGAGCTGCCGTGGCTGCGTGGAAGAATGCCTTGCTCAACGAAGATTGCACGAATTTCTGTAGTGGAGCGTTGGTCGCTTCTCTTTCCTTCATCGAGGATCATTTTGCGCATGATCTTCGACATGTAACTTTTATATGCTTTAGCAATAAGCTTAGTAGACCAGCGCTCTTCGCTGCCTTCTGGATTGAGGTGTGCTAGAAGATCTTCTTTAATGCTATCGATTGCTTCTTCACGTTCTTTTTTACCTTTAATGCGTAGAGCTTGGCCGATTTTTGCACTCACATGGCTTTCGACTTCTTTTTGGAGGTCTTCAGGATCGTGGGTGATAGTGCTGAGGTTCTTCTCTTTACCAAGTTCTTTCTGCCATTGAGCTAATCCGTGGCAAATTTCTTTAATTGCATTATGGCCGGTCTCGATAGCTTCTATTACTTGTTCTTCTGTTAGGAAGTCGCAGTAGCCTTCGATCATTAGGATCGCGTCAGTAGTACCCGCGATCATCAGATCTAGCAAGGATACTTTCATTTCTTCAGCAGAAGGGTTGATGACAAATTTGTTATTTACCAAGCCGACACGAACTGCGCCTAGAGGTTTAGAAAGAGGGATATCTGAAAGGCATAAGGCGGCGGAAGCGGCGCAGATTGCTAGAGGTTCGGGTGCATGAACACCATCATAGGACCAAACGTAGGAGAGAATTTGAACTTCGTCATGATAGCCTTCAGGAAAAAGGGGACGGAGAGGGCGGTCAATAAGACGGGAGACGAGGATTTCTTTTTCGGAGGGGCGTCCTTGACGTTTGATAAATCCGCTAGCTGTTTTACCTACAGAAGAGAAGTTTTCTTGGTAATCTACACGCAGGCCTAGGAAGTCGGCTGTTTCGGATCCAGCGGCGGAGCATGCAGATGTAAAGACGAGGGTATCGCCATGGCGAACGAGTACGGCGCCATTAGCTTGGCGTGCGATGCGTCCTGTTTCAAATAGCAATTCTTTGCCGCCAACTTGGACTTTAAGTGTTTTGCGTTCCATGTTTCTTAGGAGCTCCTTAATAGGGTTATTGATGCGTTCAAAAATATTCTCAGAGAACGCATCGCATATTTAGTTAGTGAATAATGAGTATATCGAGATAGAAAATTGTTTGCTAGGATATTGACGCCCAACTCTGCGCAGATGAATGAGTGTAATTTCCGTGAATAATAATTTGGTGTATTTTTGATATTAGGCTAAAAACGGGGAGTGATCGTGAGAAAGGGGAAAGCGTCTTGATTAGACGCTTTCCATAAGGAAAATCAGCGTCTAAGCTTAAGCTTAGTGATGAGGGCCTGGTAACGCTTCGTATCTGTAGAGTTTAAGTAGTCTAGAAGACGGCGACGTTGACCTACGAGTTTTAAAAGAGCTAGGCGTGAGCCGTGATCTTTTGGTGAGCGTTTTAAATGCTCAGTAAGTTCCGCAATTCTTTCTGTTAGAATAGCGATCTGAACATCAGCGGAGCCGGTGTCTTTCTCGTGAAGTTGGAACTTTTTAGTAATTTCCTCTTTAGTGCCTTTATCTAGTGACATTCAGAGTTTCCCCCTGTTAATGGAGCTTAGCAGATGCATTCTAAGCTCGGGATTTATTAACTTTTGGTTATCATCTTGTTAAGGCAATATTGTATCACAAATCGAATTATACATCAAGTGATACGTCAAGTGTTAGATCAAGGGTTATACCTTAGTATCAAGTATTATCTCAAGATAGGGCGGGAATTTCCCTGTGGCGTCTCTGCGTAGGGCTAATTTGAAGGGAATAGTGATGTGTCCAAGACTTTTTTCTTCCATCAATTCCTCCCAAACTTTTTTCTTTAAATCATCATTTATGGGTTCGTTTTCATATTTCTTCAATAATTTCTTAACATATTCCTGTTCATCACCCCGAATAATGTCATGTCCATAGAAGGGACCGTGATGTGACATGATGTCATTTCCTTGCTTTTACAGAAGTTTGGTGTTATGTTAATTACCGATTAAACGTGTATACAATCCATATTAATACTTACGAAGAGGTTTTGCAATGACTGATGTCGTAGAACAAGAAAAAAGTTTAAGAGAAAAATTCGCTCTTTTGGGAGATTGGATCATTGAGATTATCCATCCCATAAAAAAAGATCTGCGTCAAGACCACTTGGCTCAAGATAGAGTTTTTGCCAATAAGTATTTCAGAGGCAAGACTTTAAATAAGATCACTAATGAAGAGTTTGTAAAAGTCTACTCGCATGCAGTACAGCAGGAAGAAAAAGGCGAGCAAATTGCTGAGTTCTTGTTCCATCGCTGGTTAATGAAGAATACTGATGTCTATTATATGTTTGACCGTGAGCTTTCAAAAATCACTGAAGACTATACGACATTAAAAAGTATTGATCGCGAAACAAGTCAGAAGATCAAAGATAAAGCGATTGAACAGTTCGGCCCTGAGAAAGTGTACTTATTCTGCCTATTGAATGGAGTCGTCTTCGACCATGAAACAATGGACGAGATTGCACATAAGGCAAATGAAACACGTCAGAAAAATCTGAAAGAAGGCGAAGAGCGTAAGACGCAGCACGAAAAAGATGCGGAAGTACGTAACCAAGAAGCCGAGATAGCCAGACTGAAAAATAAATATGAAGACAAGCTAGCCGGCTTAGAAAAGAAATATGAGCGCGATGTCTCTGCTTTGAAAAAACAAGTCGCCCAGCTGCAGCGCAACTTACAAAATAAGTCCTAATGCCTGAGCCGTTTCCTTTTACACTGCAGCCAATCAATGACGATGAGAAGTTTATGTTGGCTGCATTGCGCGAAGCTTGGAAAGCTTTCCAGCAAGGCGAAGTTCCCGTCGGGGCGGTGATTGTCATTGAAGGGAAAATTGTAGCTCGCGGCTCCAATCAGGTGGAAATGCTGAATGATGCCACGGCGCACGCCGAGATGTTAGCAATCACTTCCGCCGCGGGTGCCCTGCAAAATTGGCGTTTGCAAGGAGCAGTGCTATACTGCACGTTGGAACCCTGCAGCATGTGCGCAGGGGCAGCTATTCTATCGCGTGTAGAGAGAATCGTGTGGGGAGCGCCGGATATCCGCCATGGGGCTAATGGAAGCTGGCTGGACCTTTTTAAACAACAGCACCCTATCCATCAGGTTAAAATAGAAGGTGGAATTTATGCTGCTGAATGCGGTGAACTAATGCGATCATTTTTTAAGAAGAGGCGTGAACAGAATGAGCGTTGCGATGGAAGCGTGGGAAGAGGTGCACCGAGTCTTGAGGGAGCTGATAGAGCACCAGGAGAAAGTGGTTTTAGCGACGGGGCGTGAAATTATCCCTTCGCTCACCACAGATGACGTCCTGCAGCCGAATGACTTTCCCGCTTTGGAAGAACATCCCTATTTTCGTTATGAAGAAGGGCTGTTAGCAGGTTTAAATGCAGCCTGGATAGCACTTTCTGCAGCGCAAAGAGACGCTGAATAAGGAATTCCGCATTTCCACCGGGGTCTTAGAAACTGTCCTTATGTCTTCTCTTCTCAGCAATTTCATCCAAACGTTTTTTCTCAGCCCATGAAAGGGCTTCCTGTCCATGTTTAGCAATTTTTGCGAGCATCTCATCCACAAATGCATCATCATCCTTGGGCGGTTGGCCCGTACGCAAATCATAGATTTTTGTGGGACTGATCGCTTTGTTTTTGAAGAAGCGGTTGTTCATAAATGTTCCTAGCCGAAAGAAGAAATGGTCTACCGGGTGCAGGAAAGGAAATGGAGAAGAGATCTGCCAAGCGACTGTGCTATAGATATAGCCGATAGTTACAGCGGCAAAGGTGAGGAAAAAGGAGACAAAATCCAATTTGGAAAGGGAAATAAGTAGCACGCCCCCGGCAATTACAGCAAAGAGCCACTTTATCTTAATGGGAATAATAAATAGAAAAAGGACTTCACGTTCAGGGTTGAGCATTGTCCATAAAGTGAAAATGGCGATTAGACCGGCCCATGGTCCTAATAGGAGATAGCTAAATGAGGCAAAAAAGATCCCGACGAGTCCACTTAGTGCCCCTGAACCAACGTAGTAGTATATAAAGCGGGAAGTTCCCAACCTATCGCAGAGCTCAGCTCCTATAATCCAAAGCATGTACATATTGATGGCAAGAGAGAGCAAGAAGCCGAAAGAAAGGCCATCGCTGAGTCCGCTTTGAAAAAAGAGATAGGTCAACGGCTGCCAGATGTACCAGCTAGAAAGGCCTTCTCTGGAAAGGCCAAAGAGAAAGCTCAGTCCGGGAGCGTTCATGAAGTATTCGTAAATAGGATCAAAGATGGCGGTAAAAAATGAAATGCACAATGTACCGATAATTAACCACTTAAGTCCCTTTGGAGTTTCGATGGGCCCTAGGCCGTAAGGAAGCACTATTTCACCTTTTTTTTAAAATTATGCCGGTCTTGTCTATAACAAAATCCAGTGAAGTTGTACAAAGGATTTTGGAGTTTTTACCATGCAAGATGTACCGCGCATATCCCTGGAATTGCCGCGTTTGGATACGCTATCGCCCCCGGCTTTAGGCGAAATTTCCCTGACTACAACATACCATGATTATGAATTTCCGACTGTATCTGTTGTTATTCCTACCTATAATTGCGCTCAGTCCATTTTGCAAACAATAGAAAGCGTCCTGAATCAAACTTATCCTACTGTTGAGATTATCGTCATAGACGGCGGTTCAACAGATAAGACAATTGAGTTAATTAAGGGCTTCCAGAGCGATAAGATCCAAATTTACTCTGTTTCCATCCACCAGCGTTATGAAATGTTGAACAAGGGTATTTCCCAGACAGGAGGCGAATATATCAGTTGTTTATTTCCAGGGGACTATTTCGTCTCACAGTACACATATAGAACAATGATGGAAGAGGTTTTAGAGCATGATAGACCGCATATGATTTATTGCGGAACATTGATAAGGGAAACCAAAAAAGATGTGCGCACTATATTAAGGCCATTTTCAATTAAGTTCTTAAAAGAAGGGCTTCAGCCTACGAGTTTGCAAGCATGCTGGTTTCGCACCGATCTTTTCAGTACTATAGGTAAATTCGATACAACCTATAGCCAGCGCGGTGGATTTGAACTCATGTGTAGAATTATAAATCAAAAGAGTTTGCGGACTGTAGAAGTTAAAAGGGTATATACTGATTCCGAAACGCGAAATTATACACGTCAAAATATTTTCATCCACTTTTGGGAAAGCGCCCGGGCTATTCGGCATCATTTTGGAGTAGCCTCTCTCTTATCCTGGTTACTTATCCAGAAAGATACGAAGAGGTTAATGCAGATGTGGGTGCGCTCGATAAAACTTGCCATCTTCGGCAAGTAGTCAATTAGTTCGTTACAATAATATTTATATGTGATATTATTTGATGAATTTTTACAAAGCTTTATTATGAAATTTCTTTGCGATTATACAATAGATGAATTGGCAAAAGAACTAGCCGAAATGGGCGAAGCTTCTTTTATTGCTAAACAAATGGTAGATTGGGTCTATCTGAAAAGTGTGTCCGGCTGGGATCAGATGTCTAATCTTAGCGCCGCACGCCGCCAAAGCTTTAGCGAGATCTGGCGCTATTCTGCCTTGAAATTGGTGAAGGTCCAACCCTCCGACGATCAGCAAACCTATAAATTTTTATGGGAGCTATATAACAAGCAGTTAGTCGAATCGGTATTGATCTTTTCTGATGAAAGAAGGACCGTTTGCGTTTCTTCGCAGGTGGGTTGCCCGGCAGCATGTGCATTCTGTGCATCAGGCAAGCAGGGTTTTAAACGTAATCTCGCAGCAGCTGAAATTGTGGAGCAGGTCGTCCAGATCAACCACTGGCTCGCAGCCAGAGGCGAGAAAATCACGCACGTCGTTTACATGGGAATGGGCGAGCCGATGAAGAACTATAATTCTGTCGTCCGTTCTATCAATATCCTTTGCCATCCGCAGATGCTGAACTTATCGCAGAGACGTATCACAGTTTCCACTGTCGGAGTAATCGAGGGGATCAAGCAGCTTTCTCATGAAGGATTGAAGGTCAACCTCGTCCTATCTTTGCATGCGCCCAATCAGCATATCCGTAAAAAAATTATTCCTTATGCTAGAAAATATCCTCTAGAAGATATCCTTACTGCGATGGATGATTACGCTACTGCCACAAAAAGAGATATTACTTATGAATATACTCTTATTCATGGCATTAATGACCATCCTGATCATGCCTTCGAATTGGCGAATTTATTACGCAAACGTCAATGCACTGTGAACTTAATCCCTTATAATCCTGTAGAGGGCGTAAGATTAAAACGTCCGGACAAAAAGGCGATCAAAGAATTCCGCAGCGTATTATTCGGTGCAGGTATTGTCAATACATGCCGTTACACCAAAGGTGATGATATTGCAGCGGCATGCGGTCAGCTTGCGTTGCAAGAAAGGGAGACTTCTAAATCGGCACTTCCCGTCGTCAACGCCGTCGAATAAGCAACGCTTGAGCTGACGATGCTTTTTGGTCTATATCTATCAGAAGGTGTGTAGCAGTGGGGGAAGGGTTTTGCAAAGGAGAGACGACGATTCTGTCGCCGGCTTTCCACCCCCACGTTTGCCCACCCATGCGATCCTTCCAAGAAATAGTCCACTGGGAGCCGTCGTCCAATGTTATTTTTGCCCCCGCATTTTCTGTAGCAGTAATATTGGATAGCATCTCGCGCGCCAGTCGTTCAAAAGCTACCGTAGCAGTCCCTTTGTAGGTTGTATTATCTAATACAAACCCTTGCGGATTGCTTTGGATTAATACTTCATCTCCCACAAGCCATCCTAGATGAAATGGATTTGCCCTGACATGCTTCCAAACAGTCCCATTGTTAAGGTGGACGAAGATGCTACCACCTTCATCGTAAACTGCAGTAATGCGGAGGGAGTAGGGATCGGATTGTTCCAGTTCAACAGCATTTTTCCCTGCGCCTACCTGCCGAGGTTGCGTAGGATTTTGCGCTGCGATACCATATGAGCAAATGATGAAAAATAAAAAGAAGATGCGCAGGTATAACATATCCACATCAGGGGTTGTATTTTCTTCATCTTAGTTTTTTTTATGGAAAAAAGACATGCACTTTCAATTTGATACCGCTCTTCTCGATAAGTTTCCTCATCTTCCCGGTGTTTATATCATGAAAAACCGCGGAGAAGCGGTGATTTATGTCGGGAAGGCTAAAGATCTCAAGCAGAGAGTAAAGCAATATTTTGTTCCGGGGCGAGACGGCAGAACAATGGTGCCCTTCTTAGTGGGTCAAGTTTTCAAGATTGAGACTATCGTTGTACGATCCGAAAAAGAAGCATTGTTATTAGAAAATACTCTGATCAAGCAGCATAAGCCTAAGTTCAATGCTCTGCTTAAAGACGATAAAACATATATCGCAATCCGTATCAACTATCGTCATGCCTGGCCGGATTTACAAGTGGTGCGCATTAAAGGTAAACCCCTGGATGACGCATTGTATTTTGGCCCCTATACAAGTGCCTACGCAGCTAGAAATACCGTGGACTTATTGCAGAGGTTATTTCCTCTAAGACAATGTTCCGATGCAGAGTTTGCCCGCCGTAATCGCCCATGTATTCTTTATGGTCTGAAACGGTGCATTGCTCCCTGTGTCGGTAGATGTAGTGTGGAAGAATACCGAACTTTTGTGGACAAAACGATCAGCTTTTTAAAAGGACATAATAAGGAAATTGCCCGAGAACTTGAGAAAGCGATGATTAAAAGCGCTGAAGCCCTGGATTTTGAGGCGGCGGCCGCTTACCAACGCACATTACTGCAAATCGAAGCCACTATTCAGCAGCAGCACGTAGATATGCCCCAAGGCGGTGACGCTGATCTCATTGGAATCTATCGGGAAGCGGATGAAGTTGTGCTCTGTCAGATGTTTGTGAGAGGGGGGAAGCTTATCGGCAGTAAAATGTATCCTTTTTCGAATACGGTGCAGGAAGATTCTGAAATCATCGAGTCCTTTTTATTGCAGCACTACGATGCAGAAATTGCCCCAGCGAAGGAAATCTTATTAGCAGAACCGTTGGGAGAAGCGGCGATCATAGCAGATATCCTGACAAACCTGCATGGATATAAAGTGGATGTCTATCAGCCCCAGCGCGGGGCAAAGAAATCGTTGGCAGAGCTAGCTAAGATCAATGCACACAATGCCTTCAAGCAAGAAAAAGACGCTGCAGCCCTAAAAGAAAAAATCCTCCTCTCATTAAAGGAGACACTGAGATTGCAGCATTATCCCAAGAGAATCGAATGTTTTGACAACTCACACCTTAGTGGAAGTCAATTAGTGTCTGTATTAGTTGCTTATACGAACGGATTCAAGGACTCCTCCCGTTACAGAACCTATAAAAGCAAAGACGTTGTCGGAGCAGATGACTATGGGGCGATGAAGGAAGTTTTGTTAAGACGGTATAAAAAGGCAAAAGAGGAGGACGATCTACCCGATCTGGTTATTATCGACGGCGGTAAAGGCCATCTGAATGTAGCGCTGCGGGTATTTGAAGAATTGAATATTATTTCAGTGGAAGTTATCGGCATAGCTAAAGACGATTCCCGCCATGATAAGGGCGGCACGCAAGAGCAGATCTTTTTACCTAATATTAAAGATCCGGTTTTGCTGAAAAAAAACTCGCCCTTGCTATTTCTTCTACAAGAGATCCGGGATGAGGCTCACCGTTTTGCTATCAACTTTCAGAAAAAACAACGCTCCAAAAAATTAGTAAAAAGCACCCTGGACGATATCGAGGGAATAGGCCCGGTGAAGAAAAAAGCTCTCTTGTTGCACTTTGGCAGTGTTAAAGCGATTAAAGCTGCCGCACTGCAAGATTTGGCAGCAGTTTCAGGGATTTCAGACGTTATTGCAAAACAAGTTTATGACTTCTTTCGCACCAACGATTAGATTGAAAGGGCTTCCGGAATAAAGGCAAGGATTTTGCCAATCTTACCCAAGGCCTTATTAATCAGAAGCATTTCGCTGATCTTATAGGTTGTAATGAATACATCAAAAACTACCGTCGCAGCATCTGAAACAAAAGCGTGACTTGCTCGATCCAGTAAGGAATAGGCTAAGGGAGCTGCTGTCGGAAAAGTTATTTTAATAGGCGTAAAACTGATGACCGCTATTTTAATGACCATAAGTGCGCCTAATCCGACCGTTCCTACGGCTCCTGTAGCTATCAAAGTCACATTGCAAATACTATTAGGGATTGTTAGCAGGGTATGGGCAGCTATACTGCTAAATGTGCGTGTGTCTAAATTAATGTTGAATGTATGAGTATATGCATTTAAGCCAAAAGGAGACGGAACTTCTTCGAGGGGATGCGGTTCATCTTGAAATGCAGTTTTAATGCCGATAGAAATATTATTTGCGACTGCTGCGAAAAAATTTCCAATCGATTCGAATATGGGGTTTAAGAATCTCCCCAATGAAAGTTTGCCTGCAATCCAGCGTGAGAGTTGATACCCTTGATATAAGGGCTGCACAGCATCATATAACAATTCTTTTCCTGTGATCACTGCATTAACTAATCCTTCTACACCTATTACAAGGCCTGGTAATACAAATGTAGGAAATTCCGGTTTTACGTATCTAGCTGTGATCGCAAAGATCCCCACTTTTAAAACACCTAAGGTTAGGGCTGTAGCTGAGGCAATTCCAAATCCGCCCACAAATTTTAAGGCGTTAGCAGGCAAAGTGATCACTGTAAGACATTTATGGGCAAAAAAAGCGGATGTACACTCTAAATAAGATTCTTTTGAATAAATTTGTTTGTGATACTCTTTTCTTAATGTATTAGCTCTAGATAATAGAGTTACTTCAGTTGTCATTTATTGATACCAATATTTTAATTAATTTTTAAATTATACTGTAATCTATTATAAAAGTAAATATATTGATTTAAGCGTGGCTATTCATAAATTGCTTTCCTTCCGTTTATCCAAGCAATTGTTCCGCCTACCAAATATTGAATATTATTATACATTAGTAATGGCATCACTAGGGCTAGCCAGAGAGCCTGATTCTGCCCGCTATTGGCCAAAGCTGCAGCTAGAGGTAGACCTAGGACGATGGTTTTTTGGGGAATGGTAAATAGGAACACCATGCGTGTGTCTCCATCAAAGTGGAAAAAGTACCCTATTGCCAATGAGATGAGATTTCCCAAACCGTGAAATATCAACATCCCAAAAAATAAGGGATAAAGCCCGCTCTCATCACTTCCATATAGGATGCTAAAGCTTTTGCAGTAGCACCTGTAGATTATCCATAAGAGCAGTGCTTGGCTTACTGTTCTTATATTCCATCCTTTAAAGAATGACCTTAGACCCAAAAAATAACCTAAGACCAGAGGGACAAATACAAACAATCCCACCTGTGTCATCGCCCCCCGCATCGCTCCATAAGGGTCGCTGTCTGTGTTCATTAGGAGCAACGGCACTAAAAAGGGGAGTACTGCCAGCCCCAGCATGTTACCCACAATGGCATTCATGACTGCATCTAAAGGAGGCACCTTTGCCAGTTGGCAAAAGGCTCCGCAGGATGTCGTCGTTACAGGGAGCATGGCTGTAAATAAAATTCCTATTGTGTAGCTGGATGGAATTCCTATGCGCGGAAAAAGAATCCATAAGAGAAGGAGAGCGAGCAAGGGCATCAAAATAAAGCTGCCTGTCTGAATTGCTAATGCAGCCCTTAAATGCCGCTGTGTATCTGAAAATGCTGTCCTGTCAATCTGCAGTCCGGCGCAAAAAAATATTCCTGCCACGCAAACCAAATAAATAGATTCGGGAGACTGGTTGCCTATCCAGGGGGCTGTCCATGCAGCCAGGGGGCAGCAAAGTAAAAGAAAATAAAATAGCATTTTTTTCTCTTGCGGGATAACATCCCAAAACGGTATCTTTTCAATGTTTTTACGGGGTATTAGCTCAGTTGGTTAGAGCGCCACGTTGACATCGTGGAGGTCAGCTGTTCGAGTCAGCTATACCCCAATTTTATGTCTACTATATCTTTACTTAATACCGGAATTATTGTCCTTGTTAGCGCAATCAAAAATGCGTTTCCTACTTCACAGTGGGCGCATGCGGGTACAAGAGGCGATATCCTTTTCTGTGATTTTTATCTTCCTCAGCCTGTGCATGAGAAAATCTCTCTTGAAGTGGTGGGACAAACTCTCCGTTCCGTTATGGAGCAGTTAGAGTCCATCTCCATGCGTGAGATGCTGCTAGGGAACGCTCTTGCTTACTTAAAGCATTATAAAGGGGAATGGCCCCTGCTGCGTGAAGAAGAAGATCCGCAACAGCTAACTTATATAGCTGAGCTTAATGGCAAGCCTTTCCTCGCGAATGGGCCTATTATCCTTGATCTAGAAGAATTGCAAGATTGCCGTCTTTGGGAAGTGCAACTTCTTCCCTGTGAAGCGATCCCCAGCTCCAATATACTTCCAGTGCGTTTTACCGCATATGCCGTCAGCGATAAATCCGATTTGTCACATCAACGCAAAAAACTGCAGCAGATTAAAAGAGATAATTCTGTAGAGAAAGGTACTGCTCTTCAACTTTTCATTCCTCCGCAAAACGAAGATCAACGCTGGATTTGGCTGCCGAAAGGAGTCTCTCTACGTCAGCGCCTCCTCTCTAGGATATTGAGTCAATTTAATGCGGATGTTGTCCAAGGCACATCTCTCAATGCCCAAGAGGAAGTGGAAGAAGTTCTTCAGCAAAACGCCCTTTGTCTTTTGCATTACTTAGAAAAAAAATCATCCCTTCCTCTAACTTTTTTTCAGTCTATAGAAATTCATTCGTCTCCAGCCCCTTTTTCCTCCCCACTCCAACTCTACGACTGCCCTAGCTCTACCCGATTAACTGGGCATATTTTTTGTTCTGAAGAAAAGCTCGGAGAGGAACTGATTTCATCCTTGCAAATCATTGAAAAAACCTATAAGATGTTTGCAATTGAGGGTTATTGGGCCTTGCGGTTGTCAAAGCCTAGGAAACACCAAGATAAAGCTGACTGGAAAAAAATGCAGCAATGCATGCAGCAAGCTATCGACAAATGCGGTTATTCATGCGAACTCCTCCCCAGTGAAGACGAGCAGGCCGGGCCGCAAGCTGAATTTGTTGTTAATGATAGCTACGGCTGCCCATGGAACTTTGCCCGTATAACCGCTTGTGCAGGCTACCCAGTCTTGGATGACGCATTACAAAAACGTCTCCAAAACGGTAAACCTAAAGTGGCAATATTACAGGTCGATGCCCTCGAGTCGCTTGAAAGATTAATTGCGGTCTTGCTTGAGCAACACAAAGATATGATCTTTGAACTGTTCTCCGAGCAATTAAAAAACCAATGAAAGCCAAATCGTCAAAGTGGGCACCAAATGCCCCCAATAGAGGAGTTGTAAAAAGGCTTGAAAGTTAATAGAGAAATCCGGGCGCCAAAAGTACGACTCATTGGTGTAGAAGGAGAACAATTAGGTGTCGTCCCTTTCTTCGAAGCTCTTAAACAAGCAGAAGAACTTGGACTCGATCTCGTTGAAATCGCACCCAATGTTGTACCTCCAGTTTGCAAAATTATCGACTACGGTAAGTACCGGTACGATCAAACTAAGCGGGAAAAAGAAAGCAAAAAAGCACAGCACCAGATCAAGGTCAAAGAGGTCAAACTAAAACCTAATATCGATGATAATGACTTGGAGACGAAAAACCGTCATGCCAAGGAATTCCTCGAGAAAGGCAATAAAGTCAAAGTGACATGTACTCTTAGAGGACGTGAAATGGTGCACCCAGAGATCGGTGAAGAAATCGTTAAAAAGTTTTGCGAGAAACTTACCGATTATTGTGAAATCGAGGCTCCAGCTAAAAGGATGGGTAGAGTAATCACCGTCGTGCTAGCCCCCTCGATGAAGAAAAAGAAGGCAGTGGCACCTCAAACACCCGCAGAGGGAACGCCACCCTCAGTATGACAACAAAGCTACGACCAGGAGAGCAGTTGTGCCTAAAATGAAAACAAGAAAGTCCGTAGCATCCAGGTTTCGCGTCACCGGAACCGGCAAGCTCAAGCGCGCGCGCCCTGGCAAACGGCATATTTTGACTAAAAAGTCCGGAAAACGCAAACGTCACCTATCGCGTCCGGCACTAGTGAGCGATGCACAAACTAAAACGTATAAACGTATGATGTGCATTGAATAGTAAATATAATGAAATTCGGCATCCACAGATGCCCCAACATCTGGAGATAAGCTATGGTTAGAGTAACCAATGCTGTCGCCACGCATAGACGCAAAAAAAGGTTGTTCAAGCGTGCAAAAGGTTTTCGCGGAGATCGTAAAAACCACCTGCGCCTAACAATAACAACTGTATTGCGTGCGTTGGCCTTCAACTATGAACATAGAAAACAAAATAAGCGCAACTTCCGCAGCTTATGGATTCAGCGTATCAACGCAGCCGCTAAAATTAACGGCATATCCTATAGCAAATTCATGCATGGATTGAAGTTGGCACAGTGCGAACTAGACCGTAAAGTACTCGCTGACATGGCTGTCCGCGATCCTAACGGTTTCGCTCTCGTTGCTGGACGCGCTAAAGAAGCGCTAGCTTCTTAAAACCGTTCTGCGGAGGCTATAGTAGCCTCCGCCTTTTTCCCAGACCGAAGCAAAAGGCAATTCTACTGTGCAAACACTGATAGCAGATCTGTATTCCCAATTCCAAGAAGACCTTTCCCATACAAGTAACGTAACAGAAATTGAAAATCTTAAAATCAAGTACCTTGGAAAAAAAGGTTCTATCCAAGACCTGATGAAAGGACTCAAAGAAGCCTCGCCTGAGGAAAGACCTCTATTGGGTAAAGGAATCAATGATTTAAAAGAAATTGTCGAAGCTAAAATAGAAGAAAGGCAAGCCACTTTTGGATCACAGGAACAGCAAGAGCGTTTAGAGAAAGAAACCCTCGATATCACTTTGCCCGGTAAAAGGAAATTTAGCGGACGAAAGCACATCATAACCCATACCATGGAAGAGATGCTGGGCATCCTAGGCAAGATGGGATTCAGTGTGCAAATCGGACCCGAAATCGAATCTGACTTCTATAATTTCGAAGCCTTGAACCTAGGCCCCGATCATCCTGCTAGAGATATGCAGGATACATTTTATATCACACCCAAAATGCTACTCCGCACGCATACCTCCAACACACAAGTACGCGTGATGGAAAATCATCGCCCTCCTATCCGCGTTGTCGCACCAGGCAAAGCCTATCGCAATGAGGACATCTCCGCTCGATCCCACGTTTTTTTCCATCAGTTAGAGGCATTTTATATTGACCAAAACGTAAGTTTTGGCGATTTATTGGGAACAATGGAAGAGTTTTTAAAGAAACTATTTCATGCAGATGTCGAAATGCGCGTAAGACCCAGTTACTTCCCTTTCGTTGAACCCGGAATGGAAGTAGATATCCGTTGTCTATCCTGCAAAGGAAGTGGTTGCAACCTTTGTAAATATACCGGCTGGCTAGAGATCGCCGGAGCAGGAATGATGCATCCCGATGTGCTTCGTACAGGAGGCATTGATCCGGAAGAATACACAGGATTTGCTTGGGGAATGGGCATTGAGCGTGTAGTTATGCTTAAGTATGGAATAAAAGATATACGTCAATTCACCGAAAACGACCTTCGCTTTCTACAACAGTTCACATAGCAATTAATATTAAGGTATGCAATATGTCAGATATTGTGAGTGTAAACGAACATGAGACAGTTGCAAGAGCCATCTTTTCCTAATTCGGCAGGGCGGCGACACAATGCCGCATCGATCCCTTTGTTAACGCCCTCCCAGATTAGGAAAACCTTCCTTAGTTCCATTCACATCTTAGTAAATATCTCATACTTCCTGAGGGTAGCTTATGCCAAACTTCACACTCCAACTTAACCTTACTAAAGAAAAATCTGAAGAGCCTTATATCGAAAAAATAACATTGGAATGCCATTCGCCCCGCAGAAAAAACTGCTCCATTACCAAGATTGTTTCTAATATGGTACGTCTAATAAATGCAGGAGGGGAGATTGAGGTTAACAAAAAGGTAAAAAGTTTTTTCAGACTATTTAGTTTTTGCACTACTGTGAGTTCTCCTTTAATCGACAGCTTCGTCAAAGAATGTCCGACAGCAAGCCAGCTTAAAAAAACCTATGAAGTGGTAAGATTAATTCTTGAAAAGAACCAGGCACAAGTTGTCCAGGAGATATCAAAAGCTGCAGAGGAATTAGATTACGGCAAAATTGCTAAGCACGCAGCGGCACAAATGCAGCCACTTGTCATAAGGGCCTTATTGGATAGAACATGCGATGATGCAGATAAACAAGCCCAGATCATCACAGCCTGCAGCAAAGCCTTTCTAACTAAACTAAGAGATGACGGAGATGAACTTCTTGTTCAAATGGTCATTACATGTATTTATTGGGGGAAATATAAAGTTTTAGATGTCCTGCTTCAGCTTTATCCGCAATTCGACTGGGACACAATAGATATTGAGATGGGAGAAATTTTCGAACTCCTCTGCAACGGGAGTATAGGAGAGGCCGGAAGTACATTAAGAGTGTTGACCGCTCATGGATACAATCCTTTAAAACCTTGCGGTAAAGGCATTTCATTCTATTCTTACGCTTTAGACTCAAACAATAGAATATTACAAAAGTTCTTTATCGATGAAGTCCTCTTTGAAGAAAGTGTGAACACTCTAGTCGAATTTCTTTTTGAACTGTTTAAAGATAAACCGGATCTTGTCGGCTTCAATGATTTGGAATTCAAAGATCCTACCCTATTACTAAATACATTGAGGCATGCTGAATTCACAAAAGAGCAGTTCACAGTCCTTTTCCCTTTGGTATTGACTCAAATTTACCCCCTTAACTCAAAACGTCCTACCTTAGATAAAGATTCCATGTCCGCTCTCTTCGAGAGATGGGGTGAGCTCTACCAATTGATTATTCAAACTATCCCCGCTAACTTAGACGACATAACAAAGGACACATTAGAATCAGTAAAATTCTTAGTAAGGGAATACTATGATGAGAATGTTACCTATATATATGCTTTGCTTAACCAGGCAGTGCAGGTCCTCCCTGCTACAAGTAAGACAAGAGTATGGATTTTTGAGCTGTTATCAACATTCAATCAATCTTTCTACACTGCCCAGGAAAAGCAAAAGGAAGTTTGGAGTATCTATAGGGGACTTCATTTTGCCGATAGCGGTACCGAATATTCGCCCCCTTCCCTCATCATATCCAAAATGCATCACGTTATACTTTATGGGAACTTATTAGAGCTGACCGGTTTTCTCAATCTCTACCCCGCTATTGTCAATAATGTCCCCTTTGCCAAAGAAGAACATGTCGTATTCTCCAATGGGAACGTATTAGAGCGGGCCGGTTTTCTCGATAGTTTTCCCAATATTGTCGAAGAGGAACATGCCGTATTCTCATTAGTTAGGGAACGGCGAGGCGATACTTTGTTACTCTGGTTGGAAAGGGGCGGCAATCCTAATTTATCGAATAGCCACGGAGAGACGTTACTAGGCATTGCTTGCCACAAGATGTACTTTGAGATAATCAACATCCTGATCAAGGCGGGAGCGTACATCCAACCCCATTTCATGTATGTAGAAGATAGCGCCGTAGATAGGTTTTCTTTAATGGACTTACTTACGCGCGAGCAGGGGAGTTTAAATAACAAAGATAAGGTAAATACTCTGTATGTATTGCTGTATTTTTTATTTGGCGGAGAACCTTATCGCTTGGAAATAGGTTCTCAGGACAAAAAATCATTCGAGGATTCACTTAAGAGAGACCTCGTAGTTGCAACATTTCAATTCTTGGGTTTAAATTACGGCTGCAGCTATCTTATAAATGTCATTGGCGAAGAGGCTCTTTTCCAAATAATTTATGGTGATCAATCTTACTTATTGCGCAGATATATCTATCAAGCCGATAACGGTATAATTTTAAAACAACTAAACAAGTTTAAATATTCTCAAGAATTAGAGATTGAGAAAAAGCTTCTACAAGGTAGTAATGATCTAAACATATTCATTAAAGCTGACAACTATATTGAATATTTATATCACTATACATTCAGGCGGGATTCTAAATCCCTTGAAAGATTGGTTCAGCATAAATCCGCTATAAGTCAGAGAATAAGAGAAGATACAGCTCTTCAAGGGGTCAGCATACGAAAATTGCTAGCTGTTATCTCAAAACTTATCGAATATGAGAATGTTGACAACTTTGACTTCGAGGAACTCTGGGATAGTTTTCAGGACGATGAACTAAGGGTGCAGAAATTCACCCTTGAACGAGAAATAGATACCCTATCAGATATCTCCACACTTTTAATGGTGCACAGTGAAATAGCCCGTATTAACCAACGTTATTCCTGGATGGAACATGTCATCACGGAGGCTCAACTTCATAACGTCCCTTCTAATATCCACCATGAGCTAGATAGATGGAAAGCTAGATATCATGGGATCATTGAAGCCTCTCAAAATTGCTTGGAAACACTTAAATTAAGAATTGGCGGATGTGCTTTACCCGGTGAAGACCTACTCATGACATTCAGTTGTGAAGACAATAACTCATTTGTAGAGACCCTCATTTTTACACTGCAATCTAAGAATGAAGAAGAGCGCCAAGCCGACATTGAAAATATTGCTTCCACAGCTTTTGGTCAAAATATTCTCTTCGAACTTATCATTACTTGTATTGAAAATCATGATGATGAACAAGTAGATGCTTCAGCGGACCTCATTAAGCATATCATCGCACTATATCCGACAATAATTAGAGCTCCACGATTTCAAGGGAATTCAGAGGTGGCCTCTGTGCTGCTCACACATAACGCTTATCTAGACCTGCTTCTCTTTTTGTTGGAAAGGGGGTATAGGCTTTCAGCTGATCAAATCAATCTCAATAGCATACATCTCGATGAAAATTCTTTAACTGCCTTTGATGCCATTATCCAAAGCCGATTTAATAATAGTCATCTGCAAGAAATCATAGATTTTCTGAAAGCATTGAATTGGGATAACTACGAAATGGGCTCTGAGCTAGCTAGGATTATCATCATTCATTTGGCTAAGTTGGCTAACCCTAGTTTAGAAAAAGCTTTTGCATGCATCTTATTTAAAAATCAAAACCATTTTAAATCGGATGAAATAGCTTACCTCCTTTCTATTGCAAGGAAGCATAAAGCTAAAATATTAGCTCAAAAATATAACTCTTTGGTTTGGAATAAACGGTTTGGAAATCCCTGGAAGGAAATTTCCAAGGTTTTTCCAAACTCCACAAAGCTTATTTCACTGCAACACCAGATCATAACTTGGGTGCAAGATCCCTCTAGAATGCGTTTCTACCGTAAACTTACCCAAAATGCTTTAGATGCAAATTTTTTCCATTGCAAACTGACTTTTCTGGAAAATTCAGAGGACATTTCTAGAAAATGGATTAAAGAACAGTCAAAGGAAGCTGAAACAACAGACTTTGACTTGATGGATAAGCTTATCCGCGTATTTAAACAAATAACTTTGGGGCAGCTTTTACACTTTAATCATCAACCTCTGCAAACCGGTGAAGCCTTTAAGAAAGGATTGTTTGCATTTCTTTTACAGAAACAAGCGGAAAGGGACACTAAAGTACAGAATAGAGCTCTTTGGGTTTTGCAGAAATTTTCCCAAACAGACGTCACGGTTGAAAGTATACTTAGGTATCGCATTGTACATGAAAGTGGACCAAGCAAAATCAGCTCCTTGGTCAACTCTTATGCGGTAAGCCATTTTGCAAGGAGGCCATTTTTCCAACCTGAAAGTATTTCCATCAGTGCTAAAATGCTTTTTCATCCCCTAATTTCACAACAGACTGTGGTTGAAAAAAGACCTTTTGCAGAATGGAATAAAAGGACTCTAATCGCTTGGGGGCAACAAAATACTTCTGTAGTCTGTTTCAGGGCCCAAGAAACAGGTTGTATTCCAAAATCGGATGAAGGGGATTTTTCGAACCACATTTTCCTTGACTCTGCAGTATCTGTAAGGGCACGTTCACCTTTGGCATATATAGCTGAAGTAGATTCGTTCTTTAAGACAGATTATAAAGATGAACTAGCGTCATGCTTTTCAGAAAGTCATTCAACTGAGGTAGACGGAACGGAATCTGTTATTTCCTCTCAGTTTGCCTTTTTTAGGCGGAATATTTGTAAAGCCGTCAACAAGGCCGGAGAATCCATCTTCCTTTGCGGAGGATATAATATCGCAACAGCCTACTTCTCTGTCCTTCAAGGGGAATTCAGGGAAACTTATAAAAATGCAATTCAAGATAAATTGGATCTGCTTGAGAAAAATCGCTCTATAAGCTGCGAATGTCTTTTTAGAAATAAACCTCTTCGAAGCTATATAAAAGCCATTTTTCCCGCTTTTCTAGATGACAATTACATTAGAAAAGAAATAGCTTTTATCGAGGTGGTGAAAGATATGCTGCGTGCGGAATTCAAAAATAGCCTGCATTTTCTTAGAGGTGCGTATGGAATAGATCAAAGCCAGCTGGACAGATATATTACAGGTTATTTAAGCCCCCTTCCTAATGGTGTAATTATCCTCCACTCTCATACAGAGGCAATCCAAGTCCTGGAAATTGCCCTTAATGAAATAGCGCTCAATCCTCTCGAACGAGATCAAATGAGTGATTTCCTTGGATACGCAAAAAAATTCCAAGAGGATGAAGAGAGTGAATTAGATGAACTAGAAAAAGAGCTCACAGCTTTGAATTTTAATGTAATTCGTGTTCCGGGATACTATATTTCTAATGAGGAAGAAGTAAACTATTTCCCCGGTCATGCCGGTACACAAGCTGAAAAAGATTACTATGAATGTGAATGCTTTGATTGGGTGCCAGCAGAAGCTGTTCTTAGGGATGCCTTCACCCTCTATCTCAAAAAGCTTTGCCGCATCGATAAGATATTCTTCTTAAAAGATAAGGGCTTAACAAATTCCGTGAGAACATAGAAGACGAAGCTAGCCTCGTCTTCTCAATAATTCTTTGCTAAAGAAAACGCCAAAAATTGCCGTGGCCCCAGACTGTTTTGCCTAAATGATTGGCAGCGCGGATGACTCCTCTTTGGACGCTAACCCATCCCCAGTCGTCTCCACACATGACACCACCTTCTTTAACGTGCGGATACCAAGCTAAAATATCGTTATAGACGTTTGTTTCATCATGGGATGCATCGATATAAATAAAATCAGCCTGAACATTCATGGCTTTTGATGCTTCTAAGGACTCCATGCGGACCGGAATGATAACATTCGTCAGGTTTGCATGTTTTACATTGGAGAGGAATAGCTGGTAGAGGTAGGGCATCCTCGGATCACGCAAATGCAAAGGCTCATTAGGCGATCCGCGCCAGGTATCGATAGCATAGAGCTTCCCTCCTGCCGGCAGCCTTTCTGCGATAAAACGGGTAGAAGAGCCTAACCAAGCCCCCACTTCAATAGCGATCACAGGATTGTACAGGGACATCGTTGCTGCAATATAATCGCCATTCATAAACCAACCATGACCATCGAAGGGGAGGTCATTAGTAGAGGCATAAGGTTCCGGAATCTCCTCGGCAGTCAGTGAACCTAATACAACCATTAAACCTAAGAGATGTGCAAATAATTTCATTTTCAATACCTCGGTAATCGTTCGTTCAGTCATCTTAGGTAATAAAAATATTTTAAATCAACGAGCTTGACATAAGTGACTGGCAAGCTTACACTTTCCAACATGAAAAACGGTACATTTATCACATTCGAGGGGGGCGAAGGAGCCGGTAAAAGCTCTGTTATCGCCCATATTGCCGCGGCATTACGTCTGGAAGGCTTTGAAGTTCTGTGCACTCGCGAGCCGGGCGGCACTCCCTTAGGTGAGCAGATACGGCATTGGCTGCTTGACAACAAGCAAACCGTGCAAATAGGGGATACCTCAGAGTTATTTCTTTTTCTCGCTGCCCGTGCCCAGCACCTGGCCGAACTTATTCGTCCGGCCCTAAAACGGGGCTATATCGTTCTTTGCGACCGGTTCAACGACTCTACTATTGCTTATCAAGGTGCTGCTAGGGGGTTAGGAGTAGAATATGTTGAGAAACTTTGCCGCCTAGCCTGCCACGATACGCTGCCTGATATTACCCTACTTTTGGATGTACCGACTGAGGCAGGGCTGCAAAGAACACGTGCAGCATCAAAAGAAAATGCTAAGGCAGGCGAAGTCGACCGTATCGAATCAGAGAAAAAAGAATTCCACGAAAAAGTCCGCCAAGCTTTGCTTGCTTTGGCCGCAAAAGAACCGGACCGCTATCTCGTGATCGATGCAAGCCAAACACTGCACCACGTACAGCAGGAAGCTAAAGATAAAATATTCAAATCACTCTCTAGATATGTTTGACCACCTTATAGGCAACGCTCCCATAAAAAATTATCTGATAAGTCTGCTGGATACTCAGGAGGTGCCGCACGCACTCCTTTTTGCAGGCCCTTCAGGGATTGGTAAAAGCCAATTCGCTCAACAATTCGCCCTGGCTTTAATCCAAGGAGGGGGGGCTTCCGTCCATCCCGATATTCACGAGTACTATCCGGAAGGCAAAAGCGGCCTCCACAGTATGGAAACGATGCGCAGCTTCTGTGACGAAGTCACCCTTGCCCCATACAAGTCCCCTTGGAAGGTATTTATTATTCATCACGCCGAAAGAATGCAGTCTTACAGCGCTAACGCACTACTCAAAACCTTTGAAGAACCTACCCCGCGCACAGTCATCATTTTGGTGACCGAATCCCCCGAAAGCCTGATTCCTACCATCCTTTCCCGCTGCAGAACACTACCTTTCAAAGGTGTAAGCGTATCCGAACTCTCTGACTGGATCCAAAATAAATACTCCATGACGCCGCAAGATGCATTAACTGTCGCACGCCAAGCTAAAGGCTCTGTCGCGTATGCAATGCAGTTGGCAGAAAATGGAGAGAGCCTTTTTGAAGAGCATTTACTACCCGTCTTAATCCAAGGACGCTTTAGAACATATAGCGAATTAGTGAAGACCGCTCAATCTATCGCTTCGGAGATCGATGCCCTGAAAACAGAAACAGAAGAATCTTCCGCTGATAGCGACCTTTCCGCCGCGCAGCGTGCGCGCCTAGAAAAGTCTTTGGCAGGGACAGGAACCATGCTGTATCTACGCCAAGTGCAAAAATTCCTGGAGGCAATAAGCGGCTGGTACCGAGATATTGTCCTGTTGAAATGCGGCGGGGATCCGGAAGCCCTCTGGCATGCAAAATGCCAACAAGTGCTAGAAAAGAATGCACAGCAAAAACTTCCTATGCATTTAGACCATGTTTTGGCCGCAATTAAAGAGGCCCTTGTTTCTATTCAGAGAGCTTCGCCTCTTCAGAGTGTTTTAGAGACATTATTCCTTAGGCTTAAGCTTCTTTGATTTAATTGCCTTTGCGGTTTAAACTTGTGCGAAACGGAGAGATCTTATGAAAAATGCTAAACTTGTCATCATCGGCTCAGGTCCTGCAGGTTATACCGCAGCGATATATGCTGCCAGAGCCAACCTTGAACCTATCTTATATGAAGGGTTCCTTAACGGTCCTGCAGGCGGCCAGTTGATGACAACGACAGAAGTAGAAAATTACCCCGGTTTCCCTGAAGGGATTACGGGGCCAGAATTAATGAATAATTTTAGAATGCAGGCAGAGCGTTTCGGCACCAAATTCCTTACCGAAGATGTCGTCGCTGTAGATTTCTCGCAAAGGCCCTACAAAGTTATAGGACGCGAAACAGAAATGTTTGCTGAATCTGTCATTATTTCAACAGGTGCGAGAGCCCGCCGAATAGATATCCCCGGAACTTTGGATGGTGAATTCTGGCAGAGGGGTGTAACAGCTTGCGCAGTTTGTGATGGAGCTATACCCATCTTTAGAAATAGACCCCTCTTTGTCATTGGCGGCGGAGATTCTGCTGTGGAAGAAGCTACTTTCTTAACAAAATATGGCAGCCATGTATATATAGTGCATCGCCGCAACGAGTTGAGAGCGTCAAAAATCATGCAGGAAAGAGCATTGCACCATCCCAAAATTACTATCCTTTGGGATAGCGAGATCATGCGTGTGGAAGGGGATAGTATAGTCCGCAGCGTAATAATAAGGAACTTTGTTACAGAAGAGGAAAAAGAAATGGAAGCCGGCGGCGTGTTTTTTGCTGTAGGCCATACTCCAAACACATCTTTTCTAAATGGCCAGATCGATCTGCACGATAACGGATATATCCGCGTGAAACCAGGTTCTTGCAAAACGAATAAACCCCTGGTTTTTGCGTGCGGCGACGCTCAAGACTTTGAGTATCGTCAAGCTATTACCGCAGCAGGGACGGGTTGTATGGCTGCAATAGAAGTTGAACGTGCATTGGCTGCTGAAGGAATTCAATAATGTTTAAGTGGTGGTGGAGTTTTCTACTGATCTGGACCGCAACCCTGCAAGGATTAGATTATGCTCCTTGGTATAAAAGTCCTGTATTGGAACTAGATACTTACTTTGAATACCTCCACCAACACTATCAAAGGTTAGATGCCGATACCGATTGCCGTAATCATGGAGAAACCTCTCACTTCTTTACCTTTGGGGCCGACATCTCTCCTTGGATGCCTTGGAATGCACAGGCTGAATTCAGCCTTGCTGATACAACCGAGCAGCGTTCATTCTATGCAAAAGATTTTCAGCTGATGGGACGCTACCTACTGTTAGATGATGTGATCGGAGATCCCGTCAGCCTTTCCGCAGGAGTAACCTATATGCAGTTTTCCAAACCGGCACGAGAAGATGTTGGTGTATTCGCGCATGGAGCTATGGCAGGTGAAGCCCATCTAGCTGTGGGTAAAGAATTTGCGCCGAACCAATTTTGGCTAGCCCGGGGTTGGGCTTTAGGTGGAATAGGGGTAGGCGATAGAGGCGCACCCTGGCTACGTGCGGATGCAGCCTTTGAAACAAATTATTGCGACTTCTGGTCTAATGCCTTTGTAATAAATTCACAGTGGGGATTAGGACACAGCCTTCTCTGTCCGGAGGATTTCTCAGGATATGGCAAACTGCGATATCAATTTGTAGATATGGGATGGAAATCAGAATCACGCTTCTTTACGAGCACATTTAAAGTGGGTGTCCTTTACCGCGTATATGCCCGGAATTGCCCCAAAAATAATTTGCAACTATCATTTGCTCTTGAACGCACTCTTTACTAAGAGAGGTGAAGTTTTGAGTAGAAGAATTAATCTAACTTCTCGATGACAGCAACAGCTGTAGCATAATCTGCAGAGTGGCTTATGCTAAGGTGAACAGTGATATTATCACCTAGAATATTTTGTAACTTACCTGAAAGGCGCACAGCCGGACGGCCCAGTTCATCATTGTAGATATCCATATCTTGCCAGGAAATTCCATCACGCAACCCTGTTCCAGTCGCTTTTAAAATAGCTTCTTTAGCAGCAAATCTACCCGCGTAATTTCTTAGGTAGGCCTGATGCCTAGAACAATAGGCCCTTTCATTGGCAGTAAATACTTGGTTTAGAAAAGGATCGCCCTGTCTTTCGATAGCTTTTTCTATGCGAGCGATTTCAATGATGTCAGTTCCGACTCCAAGGATCATGAATAGTAACGTTTGGAATTATCCCCATCTTTTAGTGCGGGGATGGAAGCCGTTTCCAATGAAAGGTCATCTAGATCAACATCCAAGGCATTACAGAAAATCATTCTACCGGATGAGGTATGTTTGACAGAAAGAACTTGGGTGCGAATAGTGTCGCCAATAAATGCTGCGCCGCCATTGACTACAACCATGGTTCCATCGTCTAAGTAGCCAACCCCTTGGCGTGCTTCTTTTCCATAACGTTGGATTTTGATGCCCATGTATTCGCCGGTTTGCGTCAGAGGCTTCAATGCATTGGAGAGGGAATGGATATTTACAATGCGCAAGCCTTCGATATTTGCCTGCTGTACACGGTTAATATCAGCAGTTAGAATATTGCAGTCCAAATGGCGCGCCACACGTGCAAGGTGGGTGATCGGGTCTTTAATTTCATGGAAGTCAACATCGGTATAGCGAAGATTTAAATGGGGGAGAGCCTCCAACTTATCAATAACTTCTAAACTACGGCGTGCTCTAGTACGGACAATGTCATCCTCGTTATCTTCACATTGCTCTTGAAGTTCTTTTACGATGAAATTAGGCAACAAGACAAGATTGTCCAATAAACCCGACGCAGCTAAATCGATAAGGCGTGGATCATGTAAGACAGAAATATCTAAGAGTAGGTCTTTTTTTGCCGGTGTGGTGGGCTTGAACTTTAAAAAGGGGATAGAAATGTAAAGTTCCTGAGAGGCTTGGGCAGTTAAAATCACCGCAAAATAGCAGCTTGCGAGGTAGATGACGGCGTGAAGTACTGCTGTAATTTGTGGGGATAGAGCGAAGTTGGTTGATGTGAGTATTACACCTAGAAGGCCTTGAATGGTAGTACCCAAAAGGATACCGAACAGAAGACCGATGGTAAGGACATTATATCCTCTTAGGGTAGCCGTTTTCTTTACTAGGATTTCAAGCCCTATGAGCAAGAGGGCGAAAAAGAGTCCGCTGATCCCCCCTATTAAGATGTACGCTGGAAGTTCGTTAGATGAAGCAATGGATGCACTGACAGAAGATCCGATCAAAATGGATATAAATACCAGCGATGCTCTTAAAAATGGCAGGGAAATGTTCATTGTAGCTCTCAATATCAAATAACTATATTCCGAATATAAAGTATATATTTTTACTCTCTATTTTTGTCTAGTTAAAACCCAACTTACACATTAAATCTCAGTATTGGAGTCTTATTATTTGAACCCCGATGGATCATTTAAATCTAAACGAGATGCGCCATGACAGACTAAACCTGTTCTAGTGCAGGAGTGCAGTGACTTGTTACTGCACTCCTATACTAGGACGTTTCATTTCCCCTTGAACATGCTAAACCATGTCCAAGGCATTCAATAGCCACGGGTTAAAATTAAGCTCTAACATAACCATGGTGTGCGTATGAAAGATGCGAAGATTGAAAGTGCCCTAATAAATCATGCTTTGATTTTTCAGAATGTAAGGTTGAAGTATTAATTGTGGAGGCAGCTTTTCCATTAATGCTAAGCCCTATGACAGTGTCGAATATCTCTGAATGGAAGAATATGCAGCTTTCTTCATCCTGATAACGAAAACTGTTTGCGCCCACTTCTACATTTTTATCCGGTCTATGATATGTAAATGTATCGTGGCCTGGGGGGCACCAATAGAGTAAATTTTCATTATTTGTATTGTGGGCATTCTTGGCCACAATCACAATCCCATGATCGTTATAAGCAGCCAATAATATTTCTAGCTGCGGGTTTCCGGCTCTAAAATAGATACACTTCTCTTCAGGGTTATACACAGGTTGAGGTATGTGGCGCAGTATGGGTAAATACTCTTTTCCCTCTTGATACACAACATTACTGGGGTCCACATAGAAAACATCTTTCTCATCGCTGAATTTGATATGTGGTCCTTCAAATTCGATCAGTATTTCCGCAGAATCAAAACGAAGAGTAGTGCTTCGTGGAGTCAATGGGTTCCTCACCAAAGGTTTTTTATCAATATTCACTAAATGCAATTTAGTGGAGCCAGTCTCTAATATAGGAGTTGTGAGACGAAAGCCGATATTATTTATTAGCAGCACATTTTCTTCGAGTTTTAGCTTTCTATATCCAGTAGACTTTGGTCCTTCAAACACACTTGTGTTAGGTCCGTACACATTATTATAAAATGAATCGCACAAATCCAATAAGACTTTAAGGCACATCAAAATCCTTCCTTCTACAAATTTATAGGATAGAGACCTTTAAGGGGTCTCCATAGTCACAGTTTATGCAATAGATCCGTCTATTATTAGTAACTAATATAAATTCCGCACTTGGGAAATCTTAGCATATTTCATTAAAATACCTAACACTCAAGTTTTCCTGCGAAATTCTTTCACTTTCAAGGCTACTATTACGCCAAGTTCTTTCATTTTGGGAAAGGATTTGTTAATCTAAAGTGAAAAAAATGGAGACACCATGAAATTATCGCATAAACAACTGATCATTCTTTCCGGCACAATTTGGTTTCTAGTCGGTGTTTTTCTACTCAACATCGGATTGAAACTCCTTCTCAACCCATTGGCTGAACCATACCTCGCAAATAAGGAAGCATTTATGTCTTCTTTTGGGCAAATGATCGGGGGAAATGAAACTGCGGTGATAGTGACTATCGTTCTGGCTTTAGTCATAGGATTTATGAAAGGAAGGTTTGTTTTAGGCAAATCGGCAAGACAAGGCGTATCGAGGATATTAAGTTTTCCTAACCCTACATCCATAAGTAATGTATACGGCTATAAATATTACATTTTGCTCGGATTTATGATCGGGCTAGGCGTACTGATTAAAGTGTTGGATATTCCGACGGATATTCGTGGATGGATCGATACGGCCATCGGCGCAGCCCTTATCAATGGAGCGATGATTTATTATAATTATGCATGGCAATTGAAATCGCAAAAGTCTTAATACCCAACCAGAGGGTATTTCGCAAGAAGTCTATTTATGGATGACTAAGCAGATAGACTGCTTAGTCTCCCTGTCCCTGCTATTTATGGTAGGGTGAGCCGCGCGCGATCTCAAAAGCGCGATAAAGCTGCTCTAAAAGCAAAAGACGGATACATTGATGTGTAAATGTCATTTTTGAGAAGCTGACAAGAGAATTTGAAGTCTTAAGCACAGCAGGAAGTCCTTCAGGGCCTCCGATAACTATTCCTAGCCTTGCCCCGCCTTGTTCCATTTTCTTCATGAGCAGAGCAGAGAAATCCTCACTGGTATATTGTTCTCCGGCAGGATCCAAACACAGCAGTAAACGTTCTTTCTGTGTTATCTTAATCAACTGCGCATCATCTTTAGCCCATTCGGCAGAGAACTTCACATAAGGGGACAGTCTTTTGATGTATTCAGCGCAAGCTTCTTCGAGCCATTGTTCCTTGGTTTTACCTACGGAATAGAGCGTAATCTGCATTAATTTATCTTTGCTTTACGTCTTTCATGGCTTTCTGCATGCGTCTATTCTCATCACGACTCTTTATCGCATCTCTTTTGTCGACAAGTTTTTTTCCACGTGCTGTGGCAATACGCAGTTTTACAAGCCCCTTTTTCATATATAGAGCTAAAGGAACGACTGTCAGCCCCTTTTCTTGGGTCGCCCGCTGTAGTTTATCAATCTCACGAAAGTGCAGCAAGAGCTTGCGATCCCTCTTTTCTTCATGATTATGGACATTTCCGAATTTGTAGGGCGGTATGCTGAAGCCTACCAGCCACACTTCACCTTTAATTACGCGTACATAAGCTTCTTGCAAGCTTCCTCCGCCAATCTTAAGCGACTTGATTTCTGTTCCCTGCAACACAATCCCGGCCTCAAATTGTTCCAAGATCTCGAATTCGTGCAGTGCCTTACGATTCGTCATAAGGTCTTTATTTGCTTCGTTCATAAACTTACCTATTATTGCTAATAGTATAGCTTGATAGGCATTTATCCCCAACTATGTTAAAGTTCCTGCTGTCCTTTATCCCACGACAGCGTTCTAAACGTATTGCAAAAAATTCAAGAATGGTATATACTAATAGCTATGATTATCAATAAAGCTCTACCTACTACCTATTTAGTCCTAGTCGTCGTGCGCTAGCGCGCACTCTACCCCTCTTGCCTCCGCAACTTTCAAATCAACGTTAATCAAATAAAGGTAATAGACTAATGACTAGGACATCTATAGGTAAAACAATCACATTGAGCTTTGCTCTCTTCTCCATGTTTTTTGGAGCAGGCAATGTGGTTTTCCCTCTCGCTGTGGGACAGGTAACAGGCGCCTATATTTACTATGCACTCTTCGGCTTGTTTTTCACTGCTGTTTTAGTACCCTTCATCGGCCTTCATGCCGCCACCCTCTTAGATGGGTGCCATAAAAGTTTTTTCTCTCCCCTAGGTAGATACGGAGGTTTTCTTTTAGCCGCTGCCATCCTCTGTCTTTTAGGGCCCTTTGGCGTTATCCCTCGCTGCATAGCGCTTTCGCAGGAGACTTTTCATATGTACTTCCCTTATGGAAATGCCCTCACTTTTAATATTATTTCTTGTGTGCTTATTCTGATTCTTACACTGAAAAAAAATCGTATTGTCAGCCTATTGGGCAATCTTATGACCCCTATTCTTATCGGCGTACTTTATTGCATTATTTTTGTAGGCCTTTTCTATGTTCCCGATACAGCTCCTCTCCCAGCCATTTCAGCAGGAAAATCTTTCATGCTAGGACTGACTGAAGGCTATCAAACAATGGACCTTTTAGCCGGGCTTTTCTTCGCATCGTTTATTACGATATGGATGCGTGAACATATGCCTGCCCAAGCATCACCCACCGAAAAGAAGCAGTGGATGAAAATTTCTGCGATGTCAATCACCATTGCTGCAATCCTTATCGCCAGTGTTTATGTTGGATTTGGAATCCTGGCTGCGCGCTTTACCTATGCGCTGGAAGGTGTTCCTCAAGCGCAACTTTTGGGGACGATTGCAGGGGAAGTCCTCGGAATGAATGCAGGATTGATCGTTTGTGTTGCTGTCTGTTTGGCTTGTCTAACGACAGCAATTTCTCTGGCAGGCATCTTTGCAGAGTTTGTGCGTAAAGATGTAGCAAAAAATAAGATATCCTATGAAGCGGCTTTGGTATTCACCGTCGTCGTGACTTTCGGATTTTCTATGCTTGAATTCAATGGGATTGTAGCTTTCCTACAACCTATCCTTTCAGTGTGCTATCCAGGTCTTATCCTATTAACAGGGTATAACTTGTTTAGATACTATCGTAAGCCAAAAATGAGCCTTACTACCCAAGAAAGCGTTCTCTAGTAAGACAACTATCTTTTAAAACATTGTGTAGGATACCAGGACAGGCTTATTCTGGAGATAATTTGATTTTGCGAAGCAAAAGCGTTTTCTAGCATAGGACTTGTCACCGCATTCCTATGCTAGGACAGGCTTATTCTGTAAGGGCACTTCAAGCAAATGATTGGAGAGTTTTTAATTTTTCTCTTATGAAGTTGCGTATTACAATAGCTGCAACACTTACTGTGATCGCCACTGATATCACGGGGTGAGTAGGAGCAAAGAAAATAATAGCTACAGCAGAAACTACATATGCAGTTATGGATGCTTTACGATTGTTCAACCAGGTCCAGACGGACGTATTACTACTTCTCTGAATGGGTCTATCGCGAATAAGAGATAACTCTTCATGTTGGATATCTTCAATTTGCTGGGCGTGTTGCGGAAGTTCTACAGGTGCTTGAGTTTGAATGAAAATAGGTGCAGGAGCTTTTATAGATGGCTCTATAGCTTCTGGTGCTTTTCTGATTTGTTCATCAGTCGGAGGGATCATTGTCGTTATTTGAGGAATAGCCGGCTCTTTACCGTGGCTTTGTTCTGTGGAGCTAGAAGAAGGTGAAGCTGGGGAAGAATGATTTTCTTCGGCTGATGTTCTCGCTTTTTCTGTAGAAGAGGACGCAAGCACGGATGCTTCATTTTTGACATCTTTCAAAACGGCTAAGATAACATTCTCAGTCAAGCAGTAATTAGATATTCCAAGGGAGTTTGTAGTATCTTGTGGATCACCTATATCTCCGTTTTTATGCTGGTATCCAAAGCAGGCGGTGGTAGCATATTGATCCACAGGGAATTGCTGTTGAAAAGCTGATTTTGAGACGAAAGGCATGTTAGCTGTTTTAAATGTAGATTCCGTCTCCACATAATGTCCCACGATGATATGTCCCAGAACGTCATTATTTTCGCCTTTAAATTCCTTAAAGTCATTAGTAAGTTGAGTGAAGTCAGGAGTATCATTATCAAGATTAATCGTTTGAATATAAAGGTGAGTTTTCTGTGAAGTGTCTGTCAAAGAGCTTGGAGTGGAAGTAAAATTATATTTTACTGGGTATAAAACCTGATTGATAGTCATTTTACCAAAAAAGGTTTGAAAATGCTCTTGTGTTCTCTCAGAATTCTCTTTTGTAGCTAAAAATACATTTAAAGATAGTGGGGTTGTAGTCATTTACATTCCTTCTTTTAATTAATGTTGTTAATAATAAATAAAAGATTGTTATTAAACAATAACAATCTACATATTGTTCTCTAAATTTGAAATCCAGAGTCCAAAACTGGCATCTAAACCTTTGAAAGGTTATCTTGCGGAATGTCTAAAAAATTAGGAGCTGCATGCTGACCCGCTATAGGATGAATTTTATTTGTCTGTTTCTATTTTTCGTTTCTTTAAACGGAGCTGAGCCCTATGGATCTGCCCAAGCTGAGTTGATCGAGCATTTGCAGCAGCACATCAAATATTCATCTACTTCACCCAATACGGTGGGATATATTGTTATAGAAGATCATGCCGAGCAGATCTCGCAGTCTACCTATTTGTATGTAAAAAAAGCCTTGGATTATTACAAGAAGACTAAGCCCGCATTCATTATTCTTAAACTCAATACACCAGGGGGCCAGATCTACCCCGCGCAGCAGATCTCGTCTGCCTTAAGAGAGATGGACCTAGTAGAAAAAATTCCCATCGTTGCGTTTATTGATGATTGGGCTATGTCTGCAGGGGCTATGATTGCTTATTCTTCACGATTTATTGCTACAGTCTCTGATGGAAGTATGGGAGCAGCAGAGCCTGTCATCCAATCCTCGGAAGGGGAACTAAAAACTGCTTCCGAAAAAATTACATCCGCCATACGTACCGACTTTGCCAATAAGGCCCGCTATTTTGGACGCAACCCGGACATAGCGGAGGCAATGGTAGATAAGGATATTATTCTTGTTTGGCGTAATGGCAAAGTCGTTAGAGTAGATAACACGGATCAAATCAATTATAAAGGTGCGGACCCGGATGTTGTGATTTCACCCTACGGCAAGCTGCTGACGCTCGATGCAGAGCAAATGCTGAAATATGGTGTGGCGGACTTACTCCTTACGCCTAAAGCAATGCCGCCCATCAGCATATCAGAAATAGAACAGGGACGTTGGCCTGCAGATAAGTTACTGTTATTTCAGTACCCGTTTTTTAAGGAGATGCCCCAAACGACCATTGACGCATATGTCATGGACTGGAAAACCCGTTTTTTTGTTTGGATAACATCTCCGGTAGTATCCTCACTACTCTTTATGGCAATGCTGCTAGGTTTTTATATCGAAATGAATACACCGGGCTTTGGCCTGGCCGGTACTGTGGCAGTGACAAGTTTATTACTTGTCATTCTATCTACATTTTCCTTGGAGCTTGCGAATTGGTTGGAGTTGATCCTTGTCCTAACGGGAATCGGTTTTATTTTGGCGGAGGTTTTCCTAATACCTGCTGCAGGTTTGCTAGGTGTGATTGGCCTAATCCTGTTCCTTGCAGGTTTATTTGGCATGCTTATACCGGCGATAGATTTCAGAAATATCCACTTCGATTGGGATTCAAATACCTTTAACGCCGCAGGGCAGGCTTTTTTGGAACGTCTTACGTGGCTTTGCGGAGCATTTCTCTTAGCGCTGGCACTGATGGCGCTTTTCAGCAGGTATGTTGCCCCTAATGTGGTGTGGCTGAATCGCTTTGTATTAAAGGGGGGCGAACAGGATGCATCCGAGGGATATTTTTCAGGGCCGTCGAGTAAAACGTTGCCGCCTATAGGTACAGTCTGCAATGTCGTCAGTGCGTTGCGTCCTGCCGGGAAAGTGTCAATTCAGGATGATGTTTATCAGGCAATATCTTATGGTACATTTTTGAGTGAAGGTTCCCATGCGAAAATTGTTGGATACCAAGGGGGAACATTAGTGGTGGAAGAAGTTTATACCAAGGAAAATCCTTTATGAATCCGTTTATCTTGCTAGCGTTAGGATTAGTCCTGATCTTTTTCGAATTTTTTCTTCCGGGTGCAGTTTTAGGCATAGCCGGATCATTGTTCGTTATTGCTAGTTTGTTGATCTTTTCCTATGAGGCGTCCTCAGCGTGGGTTTTTGCCCTTTATTTTATTTTTGTGCTGGTCCTTATTTACCTCTTATTTAAGTTCGCTCTGTGGCGTATACGATCCACTAAAAAAGACAACTCTTTCTATTTAGGGACTGACCAGGAAGGATATAAGGCCGATGTTTTTAATACCGCAGTTGTGGGAAAAAGGGGGACTGCTACGACAGATCTAAGGCCGGCGGGGCGTATTCTCGTCGACGGAACAACTTACCAAGCTATTTCGCAGGGAGATTTCATCCCTAAAGACACTCAAATTATTGTGACAGGGGGCGAAGGCCCTACACTTATCGTCAAAATTTACCATTCCAAGGATACATCCTATGAAATTCCTTCTTCTTGATGCAGGTTCGGGTTATGAGATATATTTCTTTATCATCGTCATAGCAATAGCAGCGCTATTTTTTCTTAGTGTCGTCGGAAAATACATCAGCTTATGGTTTCAAGCTTTTGTATCGGGTACGCCGATATCCTTCTTTAATATTATTGGAATGAGTTTGCGTAAGATCCCTCCTAAGATCATCGTTAACGCGCGCATCATCTCCTTTAAAGCAGGCCTTAAAGATATTTCAGTGTCTGACCTGGAGACGCACTACCTTGCCGGCGGACATGTCAGCGAAGTCGTCTTGGCCCTAATTGCTGCTGACAAGGCCAATATCTCACTGGATTGGAAGAAAGCTACCGCTATAGACCTCGCAGGGCGTAACCTTTATGATGCTGTGCAAACGTCTGTCAATCCTAAAGTCATTGATTGCCCGGAAAAGGGGGGAGCTATTACAGGTGTCGCTAAGGATGGAATTCAGATCAATGTGAAAGCCCGCGTAACGGTCCGTACAAACATCGAGCAGCTTGTCGGTGGAGCGACGGAGGAAACGATTATCGCACGTGTAGGGGAGGGTATTGTAAGTGCCATTGGCGGAGCCGACACTCACTTGCAGGTTTTGGAGGCACCCCAGCGTATTTCAAAAGTTGTTCTAGATAAGGGATTGGATGCATCCACTGCCTTCCTTATTCTTTCCATTGATATTGTCGAGATGAACCTGGGCGAAAATATCGGTGCAAAATTACGTGCTGCTAAAGCGCAGTCCGAAATGTTGATTTTCCAAGCCGAGGCCGAGAAACGCCGGGCAATGGCGGTGGCGCAAGAGCAAGAAAATATTGCTAAAGTTAAGGATATGGATGCTAAACTTGTAGAAGCTAAAGCCGCAGTCCCCTTAGCAATGGCTGAAGCCTTGCGTTCCGGAAAATTGGGGGTTATGGACTACCAAAGGCTGATCAATATACAGGCAGATACAGATATGCGTGAGCGTTTAGCCGGACCGCAAGAACCTGAGAAAGGGCGCTAAAGATGGATATTTTCCAACTGGTGGGTTTTGGCATTGGTATTGTTTCGCTTATCTATATGTATAGAAAAAAGAAGCGTGACGAAAGGCTGAAGCAGGAAGATCCTAAGGCATGGGAACGGCAGCAGGAAGAACGGGGCAGCGACCTGAAAAAGCTACTGCGCACGATGGATTTGGATATTTTTGATGATGAAGAGGAAATGGAAGAAGAACATACTCCTTCTCAGAAGATCCTGCATACAGAATCTCCGAAGGCTGTGCCGAGGATGCAACAGCCTACGGTCAAGTCTGTAGCCTCTTTGCCACCGCCCAAGACAGCTCTTTTAATAAAGAGGCCTACACCTTATCAAACGAGAGCCCTAGTCAGAAATCCCCAACGTGTACGCGAGGGGATGATCTTGCGCGAAATTCTCTCGGCCCCTCGTTCTCTTAACCCTTATGATTTTCCAAACCCATGAAACTAGAAAATAAGTACGCACAGATTCTTGAAGAAGTGGACCTGACAGCTCGGACTGTAGGTCGTTCTCCGCAGGAGATCACGCTGATCGCGGTGTGCAAAAACCATACTGTCGAAGAAATTTCTGCAGTACATCAGGCCGGATGCCTTAATTTCGGTGAAAACCGTCTCCAAGAAGCATTGCCAAAGATGGATGCGTTACCGCAAGAGATCCAATGGCATCTTATCGGTACTTTGCAAAAAAATAAGGTTAACAAAGCCTTAGGGCGATTTGCCCTGATTCATTCTGTAGATTCCTTTGAGCTTGCGGAAAAAATTTCGGAAGCTAGTCAAAAGCAGGAACTTAGGACGAAGATTTTGATTCAGGTCAACACCTCTGGAGAATCGACGAAGCATGGATTCACACCGCAATCGTTTGCAGAAATCGTAGAGGAGCTAGCAGTCCTACCTCATTTAGATTTGGAAGGTCTGATGACGATGGCACCTTTGGATGCAACGGAGAAAGAAATTCACACGTATTTCAGCCGATTGCGCAAACTCAGAGATGAAACTCAACTTCGGTTAGGCGCATCGCATCATTTTCACCATCTCTCGATGGGTATGAGCCACGACTTTAAGATTGCTATCGAGGAGGGGGCCACTCTTTTACGTGTCGGTACCGCTATCTTTTCAGATCGGTAGTAAGGTTGGAGATTGTATAATTATTATTTTATTGACTTTAGCAGTATACTTATGTTACAATTAATGAAAAATACGATTTAATTATGTCATACTTCATAAGCTATTTGTGTTGTCTCTAGCCCCCTTCCCCAGCTTTCGTCAATAATCGTTTCAACAAAAAAAATATTTTCATAGGTAACAAACATGTGCGCAGCACACCCACGTAAGACGACTTGGTACAAACCCAATCTTTTTCTAGCGCTGGCAGTCTTGCTCGGCATCGTCGCCGGACTCTGGCCTACGCAAGCAACCACAGTAGCAGCAGAAACAATTTCAGATATTTTTATGAATCTTCTGAGACTTGTCAGCTTGCCCATTATTTTCCTCTCGATCGTCGCGACAGCTTCCAGCATGGAAAGTTTATCGGAGATGAAACTTCTCGGTGGAAAAACAGTCAAATACACTGTGTTGACGACTGTATTAGCTGCTACTCTAGCCCTTATCTTTTATGTCCTCATCGATCCTGTCCGCACGATTCCGGATAATATCATTCAAATGAGTGAAGCAGCCACGGAAGGGAAAGGATATCTTAAGCATTTAATGGGGGTTATACCGTCCAACTTTCTTAAGCCCTTTGTCGAAAATAATGTGATCGGCGTCCTCATTCTAGCGATCCTAATCAGCTTTGCAGTCATCAGCTTACCTCAAGAAAATAGACAAACTTTGCATAAATTTTTCCATAGTCTTTTTCTTGCAATTATGCAGCTAACTAAATGGATTGTGATGTTAATGCCCATCGCTATCTGGGGTTTTGTCGTCCTTTTTATCCAGGAACTAAGCAGCGGATTGGAGATGGAAAGCTTAATGCTTTACCTGCTCGTTGTGGTTTTGGCGAATGTTGTCCAAGCGACAGTCGTTTTACCTATCATACTAAAGATGAAAGGGATAAATCCACTTAAGTTAGCAAAAGCTATGTTTCCTGCTCTATCGCTCGCATTCTTCACTAAATCCTCCGGCGCCACATTACCTACCGCGATGCAGTGCGCTACTGAAAGAGCGGGAATTTCCCGTAAAGTGGCAAGCTTTAGCCTACCGCTTTGCACCTCCATTAATATGAATGGATGCGCAGCTTTTATCCTGACAACTGTCCTTTTTGTCTCCATGAGCCATGGGATGACATACACTCCGATTGAACTCGTGGGTTGGATTTTTATCGCGACAGTTGCTGCCGTTGGAAATGCCGGTGTTCCGATGGGATGCTACTTCCTGGCGACAGCTTTCCTTGCCGCTATGAATGTTCCTCTCTATATCATGGGGATCATCCTTCCCTTCTATACATTTATCGACATGTTGGAGACTTCCATCAATGTTTGGTCTGATGCCACCGTTACAGCTATCGTCGATAAAGAGCTCAAAACAGCGGAATTCACACCTTCCGATACAATTCCTAATAAGGAAGTCGTTGCAGCATTGCATTAATTGATCGCTCGGCTACAATAGGGGCATACTAAAATTTAAGTGTGCCCCTATGCGAGCCAATAAAAAAGCTATCGAATACCACCTTTTTAAAGCAGATAAACCCAAGCTCATCCAAGAGTTGGGGAAAGAAGCGCTACAACAAACTTTGTGGCAGATGCTGCTTATCCGTCATTTCGAAACTCGTGCTGAATCCGCTTATCAACAAGGCAAAATCGGCGGGTTTTTTCATGCCTATTCCGGTCAGGAAGCAATACAAACAGCAGCAGTCAATGCCATCGGAGTGAATAATTGGTGGGTCACCTCTTATCGCTGCCACGCCTTAGCTCTCTTATTAGGAGCTACTCCTAATGAATTAATGGCGGAACTTTATGGACGTACCACAGGTAATGCTCTTGGCCGCGGAGGTTCCATGCACCTCTATACCGAACGTTTACTCGGCGGTTTTGGGATTGTTACAGGACAAGTGCCTATTGCTACAGGCGCGGCTTTCACGATCAAATACAAAAAAATACCCGGCGAAGTCGCCGTTTGTTTTATGGGCGATGGCGCTGTGCCACAAGGTGCATTCCATGAGTCCTTAAACTTGGCCTCCCTGTGGGATTTACCGTGTATTTATGTCATAGAAAATAACCAGTGGGGGATGGGAACGGCTGTCGAACGTGCGAATAGTGTCGACCGCCTAGCCGAAGACAAAGCTCCGGGCTATAACATGAAGGCCTATACTTTAGATGGAATGGATTACTTGGACTGCTACGCCGGATTTAGACACATTGCGCAAGAAGTCCTCGCGACAAATCGTCCCGTCTTAGTGGAAGCAATCACTGAACGCTTCCGCGGCCACTCCATCTCAGACCCCGCCCTTTACAGGACAAAAGAATCTCTGAAAGTATGCATGGAACGCGATCCAATTATACTACTCGAGAAAGCACTGACAGAAGCAGGTATGCTGGATCCGGAAGAATTTAAGCAAAAAGACAAAGAAATAAAAGACCTAGTCGTCGCAGCGATGCAATTTGCCGATGAAAGCCCCTGGCCTTCTCCTGCAACACTAGAAGAAGATGTCTTTGCACCCTAATATTAAGGAAAGAACATTCATATGGGCACACAGACGATAGATTTTAGAGAAGCCTTGCGTCAAGCCATCGATGAAGAGATGGAACGGGATCCCAACGTCTTTATTTTGGGTGAGGAAGTAGGGGAGTACAACGGAGCTTACAAAGTTACCAAAGGCTTATTGGATAAATGGGGCCCTATGAGGGTCTTGGATACTCCCATTTCCGAACTGGGATTTGCAGGCTTAGGCATCGGAGCCGCCATGACAGGCTTGCGGCCAATTGTCGAATTCATGAGTTTTAACTTCTCTTTTGTCGCTGCAGATCAGATAATCTCCAATGCGATAAAAATGTATTACATGTCAGGCAACCGCTTCAAAGTGCCGATTGTCTTCCGCGGACCCAATGGAGCAGCAGCACAAGTTTCCAGCCAGCATTCCCACTGCGTAGAAGCGATTTATGGCAACCTGCCCGGATTGATTATCGTTGCACCCAGCAACGCTTATGACGCAAAAGGCCTGCTTAAATCGTCCATCCGCAATAACAATCCCGTCCTCTTTTTAGAATCGGAACTCCAATACAATGACAAAATGGATCTTCCGACGGAAGAATACTTGGTTCCGATTGGAAAAGCGAAAATCGTGATTCCTGGAACAGACCTAACGATTGTTTCCCACGGGAAAATGGCTGCAGTTGCACAATCCGCAGCAAAAGAGCTGAAAAAAATCGGCATCAGTTGCGAAGTCATCGACTTGCGTACAATTAAGCCGCTCGACATGCCCTTGATTGCAGCTTCAGTGCGGAAAACCGGCAAGTGCCTCTGCGTCGAAGAAGGGCATATCTTTACCGGGATCAGCGCCGAGGTAGGTTTCCAGATCCAAGAGCAATGCTTTGACTATCTGGATGCTCCTGTAGCCCGCGTGTGCCAGCGTGAAACGCCTATGCCTTATTCCAAGGAAATAGAAAAACATACCATTCCTAACGTAGAACGCATCGTGGAGCAAGCCCGACGCGTCGTTAATATTTAAAATCAGTCTATAGCAAGGGTTAACCATGCCTTTTACACTTACCATGCCAAAACTCTCCCCCACAATGGAACAAGGGACTATCGTCAAATGGCATAAAAAAGAGGGCGAATTCGTCGAAGCAGGAGACCTGCTTTTTGAAGTAGCAACCGATAAAGCAACGGTCGAGCATAATGCTCTCGATGCAGGGTGGTTACGTAAAGTAATCCTTCCGGAAAACTCTGAAGCCTCCGTCAACCAAGCCGTTGCCATCTTCACCGAAAATAAAGACGAGTCTATCGAAGGCTATAAGCCCGAAGGGGTCCAACCCCCGGCTGCTATACCTGCAGCACAGCAAAATGAACCCGCCGCTCCGACATCTTCAGGAGAGCCTGCCACTCCACAGCCACAGCAGCAGCAAACCGGTGGGGCAAGCACCTTCAAACAACCAGCCTTCGCTCCGGAGCCGCCCCTTGTAAACTACCAATTTGCTTTGCCTACTCAAGCTGTTGAAGGAAGAATTAAAGCATCTCCTCTAGCCCGATCGCTGGCAAAAGAGCAGAACCTCGACTTGTCTTCTATCAAAGGTTCCGGCCCCGGTGGAAGAATCATGAGAAAAGATTTGTCCGCAGCTCTGCCCAAATCAACCTTAGGGCCTTCTTTGCGTGAAGCTCCCAGCATTGCTCCCGGAACATACGTGGAAGAACCGCTCAATCCCGTACGTAAAGTGATCGCACAGCGTCTGCAAGAAGCTAAAACATTTATCCCACACTTCTATGTGACCCTTACCATCGATGCCGAGCCAATGGTGGCCCTGCGCGAACAGCTTGCACAGGCAAATGCCAAGGTCAGCTTTAATGATATCGTCGTACGTGGCAGCGCTCTGGCATTGCGCAACCATCCGGTCATCAATAGCGGTTTTAATACAGTCAACAACACGATTACCCGCTATCAAACCATTGACATCTCTATTGCAGTGAGTATCCCCGACGGTTTGATCACACCGGTCGTTCACCATGCCGACTACAAAAGTGTTAGCGAGCTTTCAGTCGAGATAAAGAACCTTGTCAAGAAAGCACGCGATGGAAAACTACAGCCTCAGGAATATAAAGGTGGCTCCTTACCATCTCCAACTTGGGGATGTTCGGCGTCAATGAATTCCAAGCAATCATCAACCCTCCCCAAGCAGCCATCCTTGCCGTTAGTGGGATCTTAGATACACCTGTGGTGAAAAAAGGAGCCGTGGTTGCCGGTAAAACGATGAATCTAACTCTTTCCGTCGATCATCGCGTCATTGATGGTGTTGCAGCAGCAGAATTCCTCAATACTCTTAAGAAGTATCTTGAAAATCCGGCTATTCTCCTTTTTTAAGCAGAAAGATATGGAATAAACGGTGGACAATAGGGCTGAAAATCACGCCCATAATAAATAGGAATAGTATGCCGCTAAATAGGGCATACGTTCCTGCAAAGATCTTCCCGCCATAGGTGACGGGGTTGTGAAGCGGCCCCATACCTGACAGCAGCATTGCAGCATTGACATAAGCATCTATCCAGTCCAAATGTTCGAAATGACGATATCCCCACATCCCCATAAAAAGAGATATTCCAATAATGACTAAAGCGAAAAGAAAATTGCGTAATACACGTAAAATGAAGTGGGCTTGAGGAAGAAGGGGCTGATGCGGTTTCTCGAACATTTCAACGGTTTCCCCTAGTTAAATATATTTATTAAATCTTAATGTTTCCTCAATTTTTAATATACATTCATTTTATATAATGAGATCATTAATAATTAAACTAACCAAAAAGGTTTTATCATGACAACCTGTAACAATGCTTATGCAGATCCACAGTACCAAGCTTATCAAGGCTATCCACAGTATTCAGAAAATCAAGGTGGAGTATATCCAGGATATGCAGATTTATCTAATCAAGGTAATAATCAACCCGCAGCACAGCCGGGTTATTATCAACTGAATGTTTTGCCGGCAAGCACTCTGAACCAACAAGAAATTCAGGATCAACTTGAAGACACACTAAATACATTAGATGTTTATCAGGGCAATCCTCAAGTACGTTTTCCACAGCGTATTCAGGTCCTTCAACCAGGTTTTTTTGATAAAGTTATTAAATTTTGTTCTGAAAACGGATTAGAGTTATTGTTCATCTTTGGTCATGTAGTCGCTAATCGCAATGGTGGCGGAACACAAATTCAGACAGGTGCATTCAGTAATAATTCTATTAGTGTAAATGATAACAACAGCGAAAATAATTCCGGTAAAATCCTTCTTGCAGGTGCTGCAGCAGGTGGGGGAATGTTCGCCTTGGGCGCTTTTTACCGTAAGTATACTAATTTAACTCAACAATTGAGTGTTGCATGCTCATTTAAATCTAGGCTGGCAGCGAATTGGGGAAGTTATACACACCAAAGCGACACATATGATAAAATAGTGAGGATTAACGATTTGTATATCAAATCCTTGGAAAATATCATAAGCAATCACCGCTTTGTTGTTGCTGTGGTCGCAGGTATTGCCTTCGGTGGTAGCGTTGCATTATTCGGTTATATTTTCGCAGCCAAAACAGCAGTTACATTTGGTGCTGCCTTAGGTGCAGGTGCTTCTCTTGCCGGATTATTCAAATTAGGATATGGCGATGATTCTGCACAGCATACTAGCAAAAATATTGGAACTATTAATAGGTTATATGAAGAGATTAAAGATACCCTTGCATTTTTGAGTCATCCGCAGCAATCCTACTATACTGTACCTGCAGCTTTTGCCTCTCCTCAACCACAATATCATCAACAACAATATCCACAACATGCGTATGGACAACCATATTATTCACAACAATATCAACATCAACAATAAGCTTAGCATAACTAACCCTATCCAAGGATAGGGTTAGTGTATTTATAAACTTATTTTAGCTTTCTTGAAGAATTTTCTGCTTAAGCTGTTTGAGCTCTTCTACAAACTCACTCATCTTACGTAAATAGACAGCATTTTTATTGTATTCTTGGATAGGCTGTACGGGAATACCACTATAATCACCGGTAGGCAGTGATTTACTCACTCCCGATTTCCCTGCAATACGTGTCTTGGGTCCTATCTTTAAATGCCCGGCGATGGCGACTTGGCCTGCGATAGTGCAGTGATCTCCGATCGTGGTAGAACCTGCAACGCCTGTTTGTGCCACAAGCAGCACATGTTTGCCTATTTCTACCCCGTGTCCGATCATCACAAGATTGTCTATTTTAGAGCCTGTCCCGATACGCGTGCATTTAAAGCGTGAGCGGTCAACGGTAGTATTGGCGCCGATTTCAACATCATCTTCAATAATGACATTGCCGATCTGTTCGAGTTTTGTGTGTTCACCTTGAGCCGAAGTTGTAAAGCCGAACCCGCAGGAACCGATGACAACACCTGGCTGAAGAACGACGTGATTGCCGATCTCGCATCCTTCGCGAATGGTAACGCGGGGATGGATTTTGCAGTTTTCACCAATAACTGTCTCCGGGCCAATATAGCATTGCGCTCCGATATAGGTTCCTTTGCCGATAATTGCTTTCTGGTCGATCACAGCATAAGGTCCAATGGTCACGTTTTCCCCAATGATAGCTTCTGAATGAATGACCGCAGTAGGGTGTATTCCATCAAATCCTGTAAGAGGGGGCCTGCTTTGGGCAACGGTTTCTGCCACTTTTTGGAAGGCACGGGATGGGTCGGGGTGGATGAGGAAGTTAAATTGAGAAAGCTCCTCGGGAACTTGGGAAACAAAGACTGCGCCTGCATGGGATTTTGCAAGCTGCCCGGCATAGCGGGGATTGGAAAAAAACGAAACATCCTCAGCAGTAGCATGATAAAGGTCTGCTACATTGAGGATGATGTGTTCGGGATTTCCTTTGAGGGTGCTACCCGTGAGCTCGCAGAGCTCACGGAGAGTAAAGGATTTCTTAGCCACCTGCTTTTCTTCCTTCGCTGGAGCCGTTCTTGAGTTGTTCTTCAAACATGCGATCAAGTTCACCTACAACGAGGTTGGTCACATCTGTGGAAGGAGCATAGAAGTAGACAGCTTCTTCATTCAGAATGAAGGTCAGGTTTTGTTTTTTAGCGACTTGCTCAGCAGCTTTGGCCACGATTTCAGTGATCATTTGCACGATCTTAGTGTTTGCTTGGCTTAGCGCTTGGTAATATTGCTGCTGTTGTCCGGAAAGTTCTTGGGAGGCAGCGCGGAATTTGTGTTTCAGCTCTGCTTCAGCTTCTTGGGAAAGGCTGTCTAAGTAGTCGGGGTCATTGAACTTCGCTGCAATTTCGTTGATTTCTTTTTCTTTCTTTTCCAATACAACATCCATCTGCTTCTTTAGGTTTTCAAAAGAAGCTTGTTCTCTTTTGCCTAACTTGGATTTTTCGACGCAGGATTTGAAGTTAACCACACCGATTTTTGGTGCAGGCGCTTCCGCTGCGTTGATAGAAGATGAAAGGGGCAATGCTAACACAAGTGTTGCAAGGACGATGCGGATATTTTTTCCTAACAGTTTCATTATATTCTCCCAATGAGAGGGTTTGAATTCTATTTTAAAACTTTCCACCGATTGTAAAGAAAAATCTCTTTACATCGCTACGGTTTCTTGCGTTAACAGGAAAACCGAGCCCTAAGGTCACAGGAGGCATACTTGCCATGACTTTGACGCGAGCGCCAAAACCTGCGGAGGCGTAAAGGTGGCCAAAAGCAAAGCGGCGTGAAGACAATTGTCCGAAGTCTGTAAAGGCAAACCCTTCAAACTTGGGTGAAAAGGGATGAGCGTACTCTAAGGAGTAGTATTGTAGCGAGAGACCGCCTGTAGGGTCGTTATCGGAGACCGGAGACCAATAATCATATTGAGTTTTTTCGTTTATGACCAGATTGATTTCCTTCCCATTTTCATCTTTGGTCTTTTGTGGTTTTCTTCGCAATTTATGGTGTGTTTTAAGTTTATGGGTGTGCCCCTGGTGTTTAGCAGTGCAATCTATGGCGTTATCCTGGTTTAAATCCACCTTAAATTGCGGACCTAGGAAGTAGGGTCTAAAGCCACGGACGATTTCATCGCCGCCCAAGAAAAAGCGCTCTTCGATAGGGACTTCGTCAGCATTTGTATGACCATAAGGAAGGATGAAACGGAAGTCGGCACGAAAGATCAGTCTTCCCAGGGGATCCAGGGGGCCGATAGGCAGGTAGTAGTTGTTGATATAGGCAGCACTCAAGAAGCTTTGCTTACCGCCCACACCCGCGCATTCGCCTTCAAGCTTGGATCGGAATCCTTCCGTAGGGAACTGGGGGTGGTTGGTACTGTCATACATCCAGGATGCACCGACGGCAGAGGTAAGACCGCTATTTTTAGCCTCGTGGATGAGTTCTTCTGACGCGCATGAATTTGTTTGAATGCTGGTATATCCGATACGATAGTGGACGCCTGTTTTAACAAACGCGTTAACGTCGTAGGTTGCATGCAGGGTTAAAGCGACCGTATTGATATTGTAATCATCGGATACGTAGCGGTTGTTGTTACCTTCCAAGTCAAAGCCGACGCTCCACAGAGTGTCATTATAAAAAGGTTTGGTCCAAGACAAAATGGCTTTGCGGCTTTTAGCGCCTACGGATATTGTCGTATGGGCATATTCGCCCCCGCCGCGCAGGCCGCGGCATTCGCCATGGAGCAAGTTGCATAGTCCGCGGTGATTGAAGTTTCTCTCCGTAATATTCAAGCCAATGAATAAGCTTTCCATAGTGCTATAGCCGCCGAAAGCGCTGATGTTGCCGGTGCTATCTTCTTCTACTTCGACATGAACGTTGCGGTAGTTGCTAGGGAGGATGCCATTTTCTTCAGGGCGGACGGCATAGACGTTGACGCGTTTGAAATACCCGATGTTGCGTAGTCTTTGTTCTGTTTTGCAGAGGCCTTCGCTGTCGAAGAGTTGACCCGGGATCAGTAGAACTTCGTTAAGTATGACGTTTGTATCTGTGACGCAGTTGCCGATGACTTTGATCATACCGACGCGGTATTGGCATGCTTCTTCGATGGTAAAGCGGATATCATAGACGTCTTCATCACAGCGCAGGCTGGATTCGAAGTTGACGAAAGCATCGATATAGCCTTTACGTCCATAAACGCGGGTTAAGCGTTGGACGGCGTCATGGATGTCTTCAGGAGCGTAAGGGTCGCCGGAGCATAGGCCGATGACTTCGCGAACAATGTCATTGTCAAAAACGGTATTGCCTTTGAAAGATACGCTGCCGATTGTGTAGGGATCGCCTTTTAGGGCTGTGATGCGGAGGATGATCTTGTTGGAGCAGTTGAGTTCATTCATTTCGATGTTGACATCGGCGTCCGCATACCCTCTATTTTGCAGATAGTTGAGGATGATCATTTTATCATGCTGGATAGCTTCTTCGTGATAGATGCCTTCACCTGTGAGCCAGCCGCTCAATAAGAAGTATCTTTTGGTGACCATCATGGCCGAGAGTTCTTCTTTTTCGCATTTAGTGAAGTTGCAGAAGACGATGTCTTTGATGCGTCCGGAGCGTCCTTCACAGATTTTAACGGTGATATCGACTTGATTGGTGCAGTCATCAAAGCTTACTTCATAATCTAGCTGGGATTCGAAGTATCCCTTCTTTATGTAGTAGGCTTGAAGTTTATGGAAGGCTTTGTTGAATGCCTGCCTGTCGAAGGGAGTGCAGGCGTTAATAGCTAGTTCGCTTTTTAAGTCGGCTGAGGAGATGTTGCAGTTGCCTTCCCAGGAAATAGAGCGGATGAGGGGCTTAGGCCATACTTTAATGACAATACCTAGATTGTTATCGCCGCAGGGAGTTAGTGTCGGTTCAATGCGGTCATATTCGGCCGAGAGCAATTTAAGGTCGCAGTCAAAGTTCAATTGCATGAAGGTGTCACCGGCGCGCGTCTTTAATTTGCCGGACATCGCCTTGGTATCTTTGACATCTTTTCCGGAAGGGGAGACGATAATGACTTCTAAAGTATCCACAAAACAGTTTTCATACTGTAATGGGGCAGCAATAACCGGTATAAAATAACCGCAGATCAAAACTATTAAGCTTACTATATATCTTGAATAACTATTACACATAAGAAACACTCCAAGCGAGAGGGTTACATCATAGGTAATGATCCCCAATATTGCAAGCAGTAGAGATAGAAATAGTAATTTTTTTTAGAAGAAAAGGTCTTTGCTCTAGAAGTGGTTTCTTCCTGCTAGGGCACGGGCAAGGGTGCTTCCGTCGATAAAATCGAAAGCGCTGCCCATGGGCAAGCCGAAAGCTAAACGCGATAATTTGACCCCTTGCGGGGCTAAGCGGTCTTTTAGATAGAGGGCAGTGGTGTCGCCTTCTAAAGTGGCATCGAGCGCAAGGATAATCTCTTCGATTCCCTGGCTTTGGATCCTATCGCAGAGCATATTAATACGCAGCTGGGTAGAATCAATGCCTTCGATAGGGTTGAGCAGTCCTCCTAAGACGTGGTACATGCCGCGGAAGGTTCCCGTTTCTTCAATGGAAAAAGCATCTTTGGGCTCTGCAATCACACAGATAAGTTTTGACGCGTTCCGTTCAGCCGAGCAGTAAGGGCACGCTTCAACATCGCAAAGGCATCCGCAGAGATCGCATTGGCGGATGTGCTGGTCCATACTGTCGATGACTTGGGCAAATTCTTTTTGTTTTTGATTTGACCATGTCAACATATGAAAGGCAAAACGTTCCGCTGTGCGTCTTCCTACACCGGGAAGGCGGTTTAATACCGCGATCATTTTATTCAAATGTTTAGGGTAGCTCATGCCATTGAGTATAGCCGAATGGCGAGTTAATCCCTATCTGAAAAAAAAGCAAAACACTACTTCCTTCTTAAGCAACTCTTTGATATCCTAATTCTTTTAAAATGTAGTGTTTGGGAGAAAATTGGGCATGTCAAAGCCAAGGGGCGCTCGCATTATAGGACTAGGGGCATATCTTCCGGAAAAAGTCATGAGCAATGCCGACTTCGAGAAGATCGTCGATACTTCCGATGAATGGATCTATTCACGGACGGGTATTCGCCAGCGCAGGATTGCTGCTGAAAATGAATTTCCCTCCACAATGGGTACCGAAGCTGCAAAAGCGGCCCTTCTTAACGCAAAGCTCTCTCCTGATGACATTGACCTGATCCTTGTTGCCACGATGAGCGGCGACTACCCCTCCCCCAGCACTGCTGCTCTAGTCCAGCACCAGCTCAAAGCAGGCAAAGCTGCAGCAATGGATATTCAAGCCGCATGCACCGGATTTGTCTATGCTCTGGCTACAGCTAAAGCTTACATAGAATCGGGCATGGCTAAAAATATCCTTGTCATCGCGGCCGAAAAAATGATGCCTTTAATGGACTATGCCGACCGCACCACATGCGTCCTTTTTGGTGACGGCGCCTCCGCAGCAGTTGTCTCTTCCGCTGGTCCCGGCCTTTCTATCGGTCCTGTGGTCATGGGATCCGACGGCAGCCTGGCCGACCTAGTCATCATCAAAGGGGGAGGATCCCGCCACCCTGCGACCAACAAAACACTGGAAGAAGGGCTGCAATACTTCCGCATGAACGGCAAAGAAGTCTACAAATTCGCCATCCGCAAAGCTGCCAGTATAGCCCAAGAGTGTTTGACTGCTGCCGGCATCTCTGCGCAAGAGCTATCTTGGGTGGTCCCTCACCAAGCCAACCAACGCATGATGGATGCTATCGCCAAAGAAATCCACTTACCTGAATCCAAAGTCTACTCTGTCATCGAAAAGTATGGCAATACATCCGCTGCCGGCATTGGCATAGCCCTCACTGAATTGAATCAAAAGGAAAAGCTTTCCCCGGGCGAAAATATCCTGCTTAATGCCTTTGGCGGAGGGATGACCTGGGCTGCTATTTTACTCACAAAGGAAGAGTAATCTGCTATGAACAAACGATACGTATTTATTTTTCCCGGACAAGGAGCCCAATATGTGGGGATGGGAAAGGACTTTATCCAGGAATTCCCAATCGTCCGTCAAACAATGGAAGAAGCTAACGACCTGCTAGGAAAAGATATACAGAAAATCATTCTGGAAGGCCCTGAAGAACTTCTCACTGAAACAGCCAATAGCCAAGTCGCCATCTACATCCTAAGTCTTGCCTACCTGCGTGCTTTAAAACAGCTAGCTCCACACCTGACCCCCACTTTCACTGCAGGCTTAAGCCTAGGCGAATATACTGCTTTGACTGCCGCCGGCTACCTACCCTTCGAACAAGGCCTGGCTTTGGTACACTTACGCGGACAAGCGATGAATGACGCCTGCGCGCAAAATCCCGGAACAATGGCAGTCGTCCTTGGGTTGAACGCTTCTCAAGTGGAAGAGGCTGTCCGCGAAACTGCTCTCCCCCATGATCTATGGGCAGCTAATTTCAATAGCCCAGGACAAATCGTTATTTCCGGTACCCTGAAAGGTATCGAAGCCGGAACAGCAGTCCTTACCCGTAAGGGAGCCAAGCGCATCCTGCCCCTTAAAGTTCATGGAGCATTCCATAGCGGTCTTATGAGCTCGGCTGCGGCCAGGCTTAAAGAGGCTATTGCTGAAACCCAATGGAAGCAAGGCTCAATACCGGTAGCAATGAATACCACAGGCCGCCTTTCCGAAAATCTCGAAGAAATTAAACAGCTTCTGACTGAACAAGTCACTTCACCTGTACGTTGGGAACAATCTATCCTTACTCTTGAAGAGCAAGGTGTCGATGCTTATATCGAAATAGGGTGCGGCAAAGCTCTCAGTGGATTTAATAAACGCATCGGTGTAAAAGCCCCTACCTATTCCATAGAGAAGACTACCGATCTTGCCGGTCTGGAAGAACTATTTGCAACAAGGAACTAACGAGATGCAATCCCCACAACTTTTGAAAGGACAAGATGCCATTATTACCGGGGGTACTAGCGGCATTGGAAAAGCAATTGCGGAAACTTTTCTACAGCAAGGGGCTCGTGTAGCCATCGTGGGCAGCAACAAGGAAAAAGGCGAGCTCGCTGCCAAAGAGCTAGCTCAGAATTGTCACGAAGGTCAGATCTATTTCTATCAGATCGATGTCTCCAATAAAGAAAGTGTTGACCAAGGCATCAAAGATATCCTAGCTAAATTCGGTAAAGTCGATATCCTCGTCAATAATGCAGGTATTACCCGCGACCAGCTTCTCATGAAAATGACCGAAGAAGACTGGGATATTATTATGGATGTGAATGCGAAATCGTGTTTTTTCCTCTCCCAAGCTCTCATCCGTCCCATGTTGAAAGCTCGTCAAGGGCGCATCATTAATATGAGCTCTATCGTGGGTATCTCAGGTAATGCCGGACAAGCCAATTATGCTGCATCCAAAGCCGCTATTATAGGCTTTACCCGCGCACTCGCTAAAGAGGTCGCTTCAAGGAATATTCTCGTGAACTGTATCGCGCCGGGATTTATCCAAACTCCCATGACACACGAGTTGAATGATTTACAAAAAGAAACTATCCTTGCTAAAATTCCACTCGGAAGAATGGGCGAGGCATCCGACATTGCACAAATGGCTCTCTTTTTAGCCAGTCCCATGGCCAAATACATCACAGGCCAAGTATTTGTGGTTGATGGCGGCATGACAATTACATAAATAACCGTTGAGGTAGACACATGTCTTTAGAACAAGAAGTTATCGATATCGTGGCAGAACAGCTAGGTGTTGATAAGGAAGAAGTAACGTTATCAAAGTCTTTCGTAGAAGATCTAAATGCTGATTCATTAGATCTAACTGAACTTATGATGACTTTTGAATCCCGTTTTGACTGCGAGATCGCAGAAGATGAAGCAAGCAAGCTACGTACAGTAGGCGATGTGGTTGCTTACATCCAAAAACGCCGCGCAGAGACCGGCGCTCAATAAGTTAATAGGTGCGGCAACAAGTGCCGCACCTATCTATTCATTATTCGGATATAGCCATCTTTGGGCTTGGACTCCATAAAGCTCTAACAATATTCCATACTGTAAAAGCAATAAGAAATGGGTATGACGTCTCTAATATAGGGGCTAAGAATTCTGCAATTCCAGAAAAGTCCAAGGTAGAGATTGCAAAGGCGCATACCAGTGTCAACAATAAAGTGGACCATTCAGGTACCTTATTATTAACGAATTCTTTGCGTATAAAATCAGAAAATAAGACAGTCAGTACTAAGGCTGTGGTATAGCAGGCCAAGGCAAAAGCTACACAGACAACAGCACCGCCCCAGGTCCCTAAGACATGCAAAACTATCGTGGCCAACATGCTTTGCGGACTCACTTCCGTCAAAAGAGCGGAATATTGAAATCCTAAGAAGACTAATCCGGCATATACTGTAGCTAGTAATAATCCTGCTACAATAACGGCCCGGAAAAATACTCTCATCATCACAGAAGAATTTTCAGTCTGCGTTCTAAGCTGGGCGATGACAAACCCTGAAAAGAAGAGCGAAGCCATCAGATCCATGGTTTGATAACCTTGCGAGGATCCCATAGCAAAAGCTTCCCAAACCGTTGTTTCAATGGTAGTCTTGACAGCGGCGTTCAATAAGCAAAAAACAAAAATTCCTCCTAAGGAAAGCAAAAGTAAAGGCGTTAGCCAATTTCCAAGTAATTTCATAATTTGATCGCGGAACAACGCAGCGCCAAAAAGTAAAATGCAAGATACTAGGCTAAAAGTTGCGAGCGATACATCCGGCATAACATAGATGAATGTCCCATGAGCTACAGTTAAGCACCGTGCTAATACACCAAATGGGCCCATCAATGCTAAACATGCAAAGGAGAATAGTAGAAATCCTTTGCGACCTAGAGGCTTGAAAAATTCTGACGGTTCGCCCTTATATAAAAGAATGCCGATGCAACCTAGCAAGGGCATAAAGACAGCTGTTAAAATTAAGCCTAGCGTGGCCCAAAAAGTATTTGCCCCAGCAAAAGTTCCTACAATCAAAGGAAAGACTAGATTACCCGAACCGAAAAACATACAAAAAAGCGCTAAACCGGTAGTAAGCGCAAGAGTTCTCTCTTTATTCATTTTTACCTTAATAATTAGTGATTAGATTTTGTAGCAAAGCGGGGGTGTGATGGCAGCTTAGCTGCCAATAATAATGGAGATAATTACAGAATAAGAGTGGGCTGTCGTAATCATAATTAATATTATAGCATAAAGCTTAATAAATTTCAACCCAAGAATTCCCTTAGCAATCTAGCTCCTAGTAAAAATCCACTATCGTATATAAAAGGTAACTTTAATCGAGAGGATGTATGAAGAATATCCCCCTAATTGGCCCTATGCCTGCTATAGGATTGGGAACATGGCGCCTTAATGGCAAGCAGTGCGAAGAGACAATTAAAATAGCTCTAGATTTGGGCTATCGTCATATTGACACAGCGGATGTTTATGAGAATCACGCAGCTGTCGGCGCGGGTATCCAAAAATTTCCGCGCGAAAAACTTTTCCTTGTTTCAAAGATCATCAACGATGAGCTGCAACCGCAAAATGTCAAACGTGCGTGTGAGCGGATACTTAAAGAGTTGAATACGCCCTATCTCGACTTATTGTTGATCCACTGGCCTTCTAAGGATATCCCCATAAATGATACCCTAGAGGCAATGTCGGAGCTAATCCCAGCCCATTTGGTAAAATACATAGGAATTAGCAATTTTATGAAGTCCCACTTGGAGTCCATCCAGCGGGATAGATTTCATATTTTAACTAACCAGATTGAAATGCACCCCTTCCTCCAAGAAAAAGAACTCGTCGACTACTGTCAAAAGATCGGAGTGATTGTTACAGCTTACAGACCCATAGCCAAAGGCATTATTAGCGAAAATGACACATTGCTCGAGATCGGTGAGCGTTATCATAAAACTCCTGTTCAAGTGGCATTGCGATGGTTTTATCAGAAAGGGGTGGTCACTATCCCTAAAGCAGGCTCTGAAAATCATCTTTTGGAGAATATTTCCATTTTTGATTTTGAGCTTTCAGAGAGTGATATGAAATCTATCAGCGGCTTGGAAACAGGGATGCGACTAGTAAATAGATAATTTAAGATTTTGCAATAAGTGTTTGTAGAGTTATTATTACCCATTGCTGAATAGGATGAATATACAATGAGTAATATAAAATTATTTATAGTATCTTTTGCATTACTGTTTTGTTCAATATTAAATGGGCATTCCATTGAACATCAAAGGTTGGTGACCATTCACGGATTCCTCGGCGATACTTGGAATATGAAATATATGGCCAGCGGCTATTCCGATAAGCATGTATATGTAAAGCACTGGGCATACCCTAGTAGAGATAAACTTATTCAAGAGCATGGCGCTGATCTAGCTCATTACTTACAGAAGCTCGCGAGGAAAAAACCGGGCGTACCTATCAACTTTATTACTCATTCCATGGGCGGATTGGTGTTACGTTCTGCTATGAATCATCCTGAATGCCCGCCCGAAGCCAAAATTGGCCGTGCTGCCCTTTTAGCACCACCAAACCAAGGTGCAGGCTGGGGTAGATTCCTGGATCAATATTATTTTTCTCATTTGATTGGAAAAGAGAAGGCCGGAAAGCAATTAAGGTCGCAGGCGGATTTCGAATTCTTGGGACAATTTCCTGACACTGTTCAAGTGTTAGTGATTGCAGGGACTAAAAATATTAATCCCTGGATTAAGGGAAAAAGCGATAGTACCGTCACTGTGGATGAAACACGTTTAAATACACCTCACCAACACAAAACGGTGCATGCCGAGCATACAATGATATTGTTTAGCAAGCGTGCTTATAGATATATAAAAGAGTTTTTCAAGCAAGACTTATAGTCTTTGTCACATGGCGTGGGCGATGATAAGGTCTGTGTCGCGTTTTATTTGAACGCAAAGATGCTTCGCTCAGCATCACGTGGGCGATGTTGAGGTCTGTGTCGCGTTTTATTTGAACGCAAAGACGCAGAGAACGCAGAGAAACTCCGCCCCACATTAGGTTGTCACTTGCACGATTGTTTCATACCGATCTTACTTCGCTGCGATCCCCCGCGGGACCGCAGCACCGACGTTGACATGCCCGCTACGCGGTCACGTCAAGCATTTACACGACACCGAATTTAGTCAGGATTTTTGCAGGATAAACCCAAATGGAAACAGCTCATTTTGGTCATGCGATCTGGCATTAAGTTTACAAACATGTTTCTGCTGTGAAAACTGCGATTTTGTTTATTCTATGAAGTGTTTTGAAATCCTTGACATGATCGCGTCAGCGAGCATGTCAACGTCGGCGCTGCGGTCCCGCGGGGGACCGCAGCGATGTGAGATCGGTACGAAAATAGCCATGCCAGTGACAACCTAATGTGGGGCGGAGTTTCTCTGCGTTCTCTGCGTCTTTGCGTTCAAATAAAACGCTACACAGACCTCAACATCGCCCACGTCACGCTGAGCAGAGCCTCTACTCTAATCCAAAACTACGCAAACTCTCTCTCTCACGTCATCAACAGGCACTTCCACTTCCTGCTCAAAACGAATCTGATGTCTAAGCATGTATATGCCTACCAAGTTTACCGACAGCAAAATTGCCCCTGAAATGGACATTATGATCAATGCTTGAGTCTGGTCGAAAAATGAGAAGAACACCAAGGAGCATACTCCATAAATGATATAAGCCATTTTGCCATATTTTGGATGGACGAAGCGTGCACATTTGATTCCTACACAAAAGTAGGCGATCATTGTGGTATAGCCTGCAATGAAAATAAATACGGGCATGAATACATGCATGTAGGGAAAGTAGTTGCTCAACGCTGTTTGGATAAGCTGGGAGCTTTCGATAGGGGTCTCAACTTTCCATACCCCTGTCAACAATACAATCAGGATGCTTACTGTGCAGACGATTGTGTCAATGCAGATTCCAAGTACAGCCAAACGTGCTTGACGTTCGGGATAGACTGTGCTGGACTCACTTTGGATGATGGAATCATAGCCGATACCTATATCGCCGGAATACGCTGCACGGGCAATACCATGTTGTATTGCAAGTAACACACTGCTACCGGCAAAGCCTCCCACAGCAGCATGACCTGAGAAGGCAGCGACAAAGACATCCTTCAGGATTCCTGGCAGAAGCGTAATTTCTTGCAGCAGCACCCATCCTCCCATAACTAAGTATAGGACAACAAAGCTGGGCATGACCAAGCTGCAGATTTTCCCTACGCGTGGAATGCCGCCTACACTAGCATAAACGACCATACAGATAATTGCAGCAATGACGCCATAACGGTTCAAGTCAAAATTTGTCGCTACGCTATCGGAAATGACTGCAAACTGATAGATCTCCACTCCGTAGATGCAAAGCATGATCGCAATCAGAAAGGGAACCCAGGTATTGTTGAAGGCTGCGCGTAGGAAATACATGGGGCCACCGTCGTAGCCGCCGCGGTCATTTTTCACTCTGTTTTTAAGGCCAAGGTAGATCTCGGAGTATTTTATGACTCCGCCGATAAGGGCTGCAACCCATACCCAAACTAGGGCACCGGGTCCGCCTATTTGGATGGCGGTGACGATACCGACCATATTACCGATGCCGATCATTCCCCCTACTGAGGCGAAAAATGCTTTAAGCGGGTGGACGCCGCGCTCGTCGCTTGTGGATGTTTTCATCAACTGGACAAAGGTCTTGAAAATGGAGGGCAGAGCGCGTAGTTGGAAGAAACGTGCTTGGATAGTCAACAAGCAGCCTAGAAACATAATCAAAATAAAAGCAACGTAACTCCAAAAGAAACTATCTATAATAGATAGGAGATCAAAAAAAGATTCTAACATAATTAACACCACAAAATAAAATTTATTATTCTATTGGATATTCCAACAGGTAAAAGCAGTAAATTAGAATGAATAAGGATTATTTTCGTTTAGAAGAAACGAAAGTGGGCTTGCGTTTCAATGAAGCAAAGAGGGAGGAGGGGATTAAAGTGGACATAGACGGCTGAACTGTCAGCGATCTTGGAAAGATGGTACGCATAAAAGTACTTTGCTCCAATTGCAAGGTTTATAAACTAAATAATATTGATTATTACTTATTTAAGTCAATTGATTATATTAATCTTTGACTTGTCTTCAGTTTAGCAGCTTCAGTACGTTATCATAGACTGTCGTAGAGACGGTTAGATTTCCGGAAAAGGGCGTATCCAGCGAGTAAATTAAAAAAAGTAGGAAGGCTGTTACAGCTGCAAGTATCGAAGCCATCATAATATGCGAGGTTAGGTTTTCTAAGCCAAAGAAGCCCATAAATCCTGTCAAAACAAAGCCTCCGATCAACAGTAAGGACCACATTTCTCCACCTAGGGATTCTTTGCTTCCCAATATGCGTGTTAAGCGGGTTGTCATTAAGTTGTTAAGTTTATCTATGGATTGATTATACCAGGCAATTTCACGGTTAGTTTTAGGTTCTATTGCATAGTAGGCTTTCCATACGTTATGCAAGTTTTGATTGACTAAGATACTGAAATTTTTTTGATTCATAGTGACCCACTCATCTGTGAGCACACTCTTACCATAGTTTCTTAGTGCGGTACGGATTTCAATTTTATTAGCCTCGGGAAAGACTTCAGAGTCGCGGAAAAGTTCGGCTAAATAGGAGGCTTCCAAGTGCGCAGTTTCTTTTATTTTATCAAATCGTGTCTGCACATTCACTACGGTGAATCCCAGTAAAACAGCATAGAGGACACCCACATTGGCAAAAACAACAGCGGCTACATCGTGATGGGACCGCAGTGTTTTTTGATTAATGGTTTTACGTACGATCAACACTCCTGCGATGGCGAACAATACCAAGCCTACCACCATGATAAGTGCGCCTAACGACCAAGGCAGCGATTCCAGATAATCCCAAAGCATATGCATTCCGTAGAGTAAAAAGAGTTTATTTCATACCACTTCTGATGTTATGCATAAAATAATTATTTACAATATGGGATTAGTATGTTTTCCAGTTTATTACCTTATAAAACAGATTATTTCGAATTTTTCGCTAAACATGCTGCCATAGTTGTTGAAGCTGCAGAGAAATTCAAAGAGATGGTTTCCCACGAAAGGTTATCATGCAGTAATCATAAGGTCATTAAGCAATATGAACATGAGGCTGACATTATTGTTCATGCTTGCTTAGAGTCTTTACATAAGACGTTCATTACTCCTATCGATAGAGATGATATCTATAGGTTGATGACTAGAATGGACGATATTATCGACTGTATTGACGAGGCTTTTGAACGGATTATCATTTACAAAATAGAGACTTTAACCGAGGAAACACGCCTTTTTGCAGATGTGATCTGCCGTGCTGCTGTACAAGTGCAGAAAGCTGTAAATAGGTTGCATGAAATAGGGGATGGAGTGGAAATCGCGGCGATTTGCGCATCGATACACGTCTTGGAAAACGAGGCTGACGATATTCTTAGAAGCTCTTTAGGGAAATTATTCGAGGAAGAGCCTGATACACGCATGGTCATCAAATGGAAGGAAATCTACGATAACTTAGAAAAGGCGACAGATAGCTGCGTTCACGCATCAGACGTCATTCAAGGTATTATTCTGGAGTACGTCTAATAATGGAAATGACCCTAGCACTGGTTGTTATCACAGTTGTAGTAGCCCTTATTTTTGATTTTGTCAACGGCTTTCATGATTCTGCCAATTCTATAGCGACGATTGTATCTACACAAGTTCTTAAACCTCAAGCTGCGGTGGTCTGGGCTGCCTTTTTTAATTTTATCGCTATGTTTATTTTTGCTCCGCGTGTCGCTGATACTATTGCACGGATTGTGAAAATCAATCCGCAGGATTCAATGTATGTGAATGTTATTTTGTATGGTCTTTTAGGCGCTACTATTTGGGACCTTGTTACATGGTGGTGGAAACTACCGACAAGCTCATCCCACGCATTAATAGGGGGCTTATCAGGGGCAGGTGCAGCACACGGTGGCTGGGAAGTGTTAAATTGGCCCAGTTTATTTGAAATCAGTATTTTTATCTTCATCGCTCCTCTAATGGGATTTGCTTTAGGCATGTTTTTTATGGTGGCGATCTCTTGGATTTTTCAGAATTGGGGGCCCGCGCGTGTCAACAACATTTTCCGTAAAGGGCAGTTTGTTTCGGCCGCATTATATTCAATTGGGCACGGCGCAAACGACGCACAAAAAACAATGGGCATTATTGTGGCTGTTTTATTCGCTGCAAAACTTGTTCCGCGCGATCTCGAGCTTTCTCTTTATGATCCTGATACCTTATGGATTATTCTTTCCTGCCAAATTGCGATGGCATTAGGGACCGCTTTTGGCGGCTGGCGTATTGTCAAAACGATGGCGATGAAAGTCACTAAACTTCGTCCTGTCGGTGGTTTCTGTGCCGAATCTGCCGGTACAGTGACTTTATATTTGGCGACGTATTTGGGTGTCCCTGTCTCCACAACACATACAATTGTGGGTTCTATCATTGGAGTAGGGTCGCTGGGAAATAAGGTATCTGCTGTCAAATGGGGAATTGCCCAAAAAATTGCCTGGGCTTGGATATTAACAATTCCTGCTTCTGCCGGAATTGCATCTCTTATCTATTTGTTGACTTCATATATAAAATAAATTATAGTTAATAACAATTTATATTAAAAATATTTCGGTATTGTTTTAGCAATGTGCTTTTTTTATCAATTTTCGTTTCTAATTGCAACTCTATTGATGCTAAATTTGTGCATTCACCACCTAAAAGGTTAATTTATGACTCAATTTCTAAACTATACGCAAATCGCATCCTTTGCCGGCGGGTTTGGGTTTGGGTATCAAATTGCGACTGCACATAACAACGAGAAAACGGTTCGACAAGGCAACGATTATTGGGGGGCTGGATGGCATATTTCATCCTTAATGAATTTAGTCGCTTTAGATGCCCTAAACGTTATTTCTAGATGTAATATAAGTCTTGTCGCCAAAGCCCCTATGGTGCTTACAGTTGCCTTATCTAAATTTATTTTATCTATAGGGATAAACTTAGGATCGTATGTGCAGGGCTCAGAAGAAAGCCAGAGTTCAACATTTTTCCATCTAATATACAAATATAACAGAGAAATGATCGGTGAAGAAAAATATGCAATTGTTAGTAAATTTTCAAAATATGTAGTTAAGAAATTGAGTGATGATTTCATCATCGCTGAGATAGCCCTATGCGCTTTCAAGCTGTACCTAGGGTTCTATTTTGAAGCTGCAGGCGCATTAATGATGATATCCGTGAATGTACTGGAACAAAATGATAAGCTTCCACAAAGTGTGAGTATCTTCATGGGAAGGTATTTACCTGCACTTTCAGCAGTAGCATTGATTCTTACTCCCAATGCAGTCTTCTTAAGGCTTTTAGGTGTTTTGCTTTTGGCTAACGAAGTCGCTATGCCTGTACTGAATTTAGTTAAATACCCCTTAGATAGATGGATACAGAAAAGAAATGCAGACATTGAATTGCAATACCCTCCATTGGAAGAGCTGGAAGGAAAACCTACGCTTTCAAAAGGTATTTTGGATTTATCATTAATTCAATCTTTGGAAGCAAATGATCCCCGCCTTCTAGTGAATCCTACCCACATCAATTCTACGATGAATACAGACCTCCGGACGGATCATATAGACATAAGAAAGGACTTGACAAGACATTTTGCGCAATTTTTGGTGCTTGAGGAAGGTGTAGAACCTTCGCCCATCACGGTTAGTACACTCGTAGCAATGAAAGGGAGAATTCTAGATGAAGTTAAAGGGCGGGAGCTTCTGAATGAAATTAGGATGGGGAAATTTCCCGAGTTAAGGGAAGCTCTAGGGAAAGTTACTACTTTTAAAGACTATTTAAACTTACCCCCTAATTACTATATAAAAGAAGAAAATACTGCATCAAATAAAAATTGGAAGCGTGTCCTTAAATTATGGAAAGAAGAAAAATATGCTCACTGGGATTTAAAGAATCAAGAGAATATTAAACTCTTGAAAAACCAGTTATTGGAAGAGGGAGAAGATTTTATCAAGAAAAACTGGAGGCTAGCAGAGGTCCAGGCTATTATTGGTAATGAAGCTGTCCACACATTTCAAGCAAAGAAGATTAGAGATCCAAATAATCAGGTATTGGTAAAAAGAAATCTGGAAAATTGGATAGCCTGCCTCACCTCATTAAATTTCATCACCCGAAAAGACCTGCAGAATCTGGATGACACTGAAAAAGCTTCTTTCATTGAATCGAAAAAAGTTGAGTTATTTCAAACACGGAAAGGAAAAGAAATTCTTTACAGTGCTTGGAATTCGGAAGATGAGAGTGTTAAAGCACCCTTACAAATAGTTATTGAAGATCTAGAAGAACAGGAGGCTTTCCGTTTTCATGAGAAAGATCCTAGCAATTATTTAGATTGGATTCCAATCATCCAACAATTCGCCAAAGCTCAAATGAACAAATTGGTGTCTGATCTATCCGGCGATACGAAAGCACCCGGAAATATGTCGAAATTTGATGAGACAATCGACAAAGCTAAACAAATCATTGCCTATTTAGATTTACTAGATTCCAAGATTACCCAAAGTGAATCCTTAGAGGAAAAAGACCGGTATAAACAACGTAAAGATGAAATCATTATTCCACTGTTTTGTGAAGGTGGCGACTACTGTGTCACAGGGATTGAAGCGGCCATTGAAAACTGCTTTTCAAACTTGTTTATTGAAAAAGAAACTCCTGTAACAAGTTTGCAAACAAGAATTATACACATGCTCTTCCAACAAAGAAAAGGTGTGAACCAGGCAATTTATAGTGAAGTTAGAAAGCTCTCCCCTAGCAATATATTGAATACTGTTGCGTCTAACTTATTACCATCCGTAAAAAAGGATGGTAATATCGATTTGCATGACTATAACACAGCAATGTCTCTCATCGGACCCGATACAGGGACAAGCTCTACCTCTTTGACAACGGACCAAACGGTTCAGATCAATCCAATAAAAGTTTTGGCCGCTCGTATTTTTCTTCCTCAATATCGATATGCGTTTTGGTCAGCAAAATCTGCTATCCATATTGAAGGTTCAAAGCAGTATATTTCTTTCTCAAAAGATCTTTTAGAGGGAATAACTAAACTTGTCGAAGAATTAAAACCTAGTATGACAGTAATAAAAGAGGTTTTTGAAAAGACAATAGTTATTTCAGACCTTACGGGGGGCGATCTTTTAAATAACAGTATTTTATCAAAGATCCAATTTTGTGCCTTGATCGCATTTAAGGCATTGAAGATAGTGTTTATTGTTACTAAAGAAATATTGTACAACTTTAGATCGTATTTTGATCTCTTAAACAGAATCTTATTTATTGGACTGGAAGCGATCTTCAATTCGGCAAATTTACGGTATACAAGTGATAAGATCCTAGCTGAAGTAACAGATGCGATGCACACTTATTACACCCCACAACATTACAGTGATTGGTGGAAGGAATTTATTCAAAGTAAAATTGATGCGAATGAACTAGAAAAAGATTTTTCTTTGAGTGATGCCAACCTGTTTTTAGAGGATGGCAATGGCAAACCTAATCCTAAATATTTAGCTTTAATGCTTATGGAGATGGGAATATTGAAATTCAACTCTGCCTCTAAAGAAATTACTTCAGAAAAGCTCTACTTCCCAATGGAAGAAGGAAGCGTAGCAGAATGGGCGCAGCCTTTAATTCATGGTGTAGGAAGAGATAATGTGGTGACTACTGTTGAGAATATTGTATCTAAAATACCAAAGATGTCTTCTTCAAGTAAAGAAATAGCAAACTTTATTATTCCTCAAGCGGTACCTGTGGACCCACGCAGCTATAGTCCGTCAACTGGGTTGGCTGATTAAAACGTGTCCTCGACAAGTTGCAGCACTCCAATACTAGGAACGTTTCGCTTCGCAAAATAGAATTAGGGTGAATTACAGGCCAAATTTCCATCCCAGGCCTACGCCTAGAATGAAGCCATTCAGATTGGCATTATTACGTGTTACACTAGCTTCTGATGAACTGTGGAAACAAAATTCCTGGAATCTAAAGTCGCCGAAAATATCTAAATACAGGTTGCAGTTGATGTCATAATTTGCACCTAGTTTCACCACACCGCCGAATTCATTTTTGGTGACATTTCTTTGAACAAAGGAGGAGTCGTCATGGATATGCAATAATGAATATACAGCTCCCACACCTAGGTAAGCTTTCCAACAATCATTGATGGTGTAATAGTACTTAATTCCCAAGCTAATGGGAGCCATTTCAAAACGGGTTTTGTTGTCTAACCCAATAGAGTGGCCATTTTTCCATAAATATCCCACGTTGGCCCATATGGACCAGTCACAATAGATGTTCTTATTAATTTCAATTTGGATTTCGGGTAAAACATCACCGTAAACGTTCTTAAATCTATTCGAAAGTGGAATAAAGGCGGCACCACGGCCTTCAATGGACCAGCCGTCAGTCCAAAAGGAATTGCAGGGATCGCAAGCAGGGTTTTCTATGCAGCAGTCTTCATCATAGTTGCCTTGAGCATACACTGTAGAAAAAGTGCAGGCAAAAAATAGAAGTAAAGTTAGTACCTTATGCATAGAGCTCCCATCATTAGTGTTATAGCGCTGGGAGTCTATATATTGTAAAAACTTTATTTTTTAAAGCTTATTTTCTCGTGGGCAAGCAAGGCTTCTTTGACTTCAATGCTTCCTGCAAAACCTGTTAAAAGACCATCCTTTCTGACAATTCTATGGCAGGGAACAATAATAGATAAGGGGTTTTTACCTACGGCTGTTCCCACTGCTCGTACTGCTTTAGGGCGTCCAATTTGGATGGCGATATCTTCATAGGACTGGAGGGTGCCAAAGGGTACTTGGTATAATGTGGACCATACTTGGATTTGGAATTCTGTTCCCATGCATTCGAAGGGTAGGTCGAAGGCTGTCCGTGTGCCGGCAAAGTATTCATTCAATTGCACTTCTGTTTTAAGCAGCATCGGATGTTTTTCATTTTGCGTCATCTCATCCAACTCAACGCGCATGGGATCATCGTTTTCCCAAAGGATGGCGATAAGGGATTGGTCATTTGCCACGAGTTTGAGCGTCCCGACGGGTGAAGGGATTTCTTTGAAATAAAGGTCAGATGAAGTCATGTTAATCTTCCTAGTAAAAGTTTGGAAGTAGTCTAGCTATTATCGTGATAATTTACAAAAGTTTACTTTCCATTTTTTTTTAAGTGTTGATACGCTTATTTGTTAAATTAAATTAATTTTATTTGTTTTAATTTATATTTAGATGTATACTGAATTTGGTTTTTTAATAATTAAAGGAGGTTTGCTATGGCTGCTATTGGTTTTAATATTAGTAATGAAACACAAATTAATATTTTGAATGGGTTCACTTCATCCATTCAAGATAAGAATAAAATTAAAAAATATACTAAACTAGCTAAAGATGCACTGACATTGATTACAGCCCGTCCTGAAGAATATTCTGACGAATATATTTTAGTAAAAAAAACAGGTTTAATCAAAGTATCAAAGTTATACGCACGTTTGAATAAAAAAGAAGATGGTACGCTTGCTTTGGAAATCTTAAAAGTTTCTAATAAAAAAACAACAACACCCCAGTTAGTATTTCATTCCTGCATTGAATTACATAACGGCAGTAAATCTGTTGTTTGTTTAGGTCATGAAAATAAAAGTGAAGTTATTTTAACGAATAGTGGTATTGCTTCGAAGTTGATGGAAAAAATTTCAGATCCAATAAAAGAAGAAATAAAACGTCTTTGTGGCGATCATATTCCCTTTCAACAGCCTAGAGCAGTTCTAACAATTGAAAATAAAGCTGCATTTATTTTTAACAAAGCTGGAGACCCCTTAATTAAACACTTCGATCCTGATGCCCCATTTAATGTTAGTAATCAGGAAGCCTATAAGGTTATTCTCGACTTTTTTGGAGTTCTTTATGCTTTGGAAGCAGCAGAAATTGCCAATGTAACTGTTAATTGTGATAGTTTTGTATTAAATGACCTTCGCCTTCTGCTTGTAGATTTCAGGGGATTAAGACCTTTGCCTCCACAGAATGATGAGTTATGCGAATCGGGGCAAATAAGCTATTCCGGCAATTACCTGCATGCGGGATTAGCTGAAAAAATCAAGTTAGCGAAGACAAATAAAGAACAAAGGCTCTGTTTAAAGCTTTTAACAAGGTATTCCTTCGCTAGCGTTATTTATGAAGTGATGAGCAGAAAAATCGACAGAATAGATTATTATTGTACGAAAGATAAATCGGTGGATAGTTTGGAAGTTGCTGATAGACATCTTACAGAGCGGAAAAGATACAATCAATTAACACCTGTCACAAAAAAACTTATGGATCTTCTAATTGCAGAGAACCCTGAAGATATAGAAACGATTGTGAATCTGGCTCTTAGCAATGAGTTTAAAAAAGAACTGTATAGGTCTTTATCGAATACTAATTACTTATTAGGTTCCTCATTTACCTAAGGAATTATGAAAGTACGGTATTCTACCGTACTTTCATTCTATGATTTAAGTGGGAGATACAAATTCAACTGGAGAGATACCAGACGTTACTTTAGAAGATGCCATCGCTTTTTGTTCTGAATAAAATTCAGAAAAAAACTGCCCATTAAATAGAGTAAAGGTGAGTAAATGGATAGCATACGCTAAAAATAATCGGCATTTCTCAAAAATAAGACCTACACGTAAATGTTGCTGTGCTTCTGCGGGTTCTAATTTCTTAAAATTAAAGTTATCTAATGTGGATTGGCGGCAATGCGGGCCCGGAAAAGATTTAAAAAATCTAAAGATTCTACTAAAGATACCCATCTCTAGAGGTAAAACGTCAACCTGTTCGCCTTCTTGACCCTGTTGGAGATAAACGACACTGACATTACATTTGTTTTGCGGTGCATCAGCCCCTAGGTGGAGTCCTCCCACAATAGGAACATTGTCTGTTTCGTTTTCTTTACCGCCGTTTCTTAGGACGACGATTTGAAAGGGATCCTGTTCAGTGCGCTTGCCTAAGATTTCGCGATTGAAAATTTCTACAGCATAGCCTGCTTGTACGGAACAGTAAGTTGTAAGACAGTCCACATGAACGTTTAGAACACCTTCAAGCAAGACACTTAAGGCCAGTGCTTGGGCGCCGCCCATACTTTTCCCATAGAGTTCAACAGACTTTATCTCGTTAGCGTTAAGGTATTCCACCAGCTCAGGCCAGACAGCCTTCACACCTTTCATACCGATTTCGATCAATAAATCATTGAGTAGGGAATTTATCGCATCGGTAGAACTTGGCCTAGCAGCGGTTCCTCTACAAATAATCTTAGGAGGTTCCGTGCCATCCACATCTTTGAGTATGGAAATGTAAGCTCCTCCTTTAATCAATACCTTATCCACGTAGTAATATTTTGGCTGGGTTGCGGTACCCAATTGGATTAGTGACTTTTCCTGCCATTCGCGGTCTGCTAATTGCGAGGTGATGGTTTCTGCAATAATGTAGTCGTTTTTTTGCAGGTTGTCCTGGTTTCTGTTTAAGTTTAACTGGAGATTTAACGAAAGGAATATCCTTTCAATGAGGCCTTTAATGCCTTTTCCAGAAGAACTAGCCCTATCGATGAAGAAATCGCTGATCTTAGGGGCTGCTCCTAGCAGAGCATCTGTAAGTGATTTCATAGAGGATGCAAAAGGAAATAAGCGTTGATGTCTTTCTGTGGGTGGCAACTGTGCAACTTCATCATAATCCGCTTTTTGAACATCGCCCACTCCGATGAGGATATTACGCATCACCGTTTTAGTAAGAATGAGTGTATTAGATTCTATTTCAGAAGCATTTAATGAAATATCGGGTTTCTTGCAGATACGTTGGAGACGTTCTACCCCAAAGCATTCTTTTAAATACTCAATGGACCGTGAGACGCTTTCAGCAGGGGGAGTTGTATCATATCGCTCGACTTTATAGCCGTGGCTGTTCTTTGTAATAGTAATTGCCGCAGTTTCAGGAGCATCCTTCAGTTCAGAGGCGATAGCGGAAATTAGGCTGGAGGGAATCATGTTTTACCTTCGTAATATTCATCAAGATATCCAATTGCAATATGAAAAGGATGTCCACGAATCAGTTTATCTAAGCCATTCTCCTCGCGGATTTCAGATAATTCTTCACATTCAACTTCTAGAAAAATCATCAGGTCAATGCCATTGCGTAAGAATTTCAATTCACCGGGAGTAAAGCGAATCGTCTTTTCGGAAATAACATGATGAAATGTCCTTTCATAGTCATGGATGACAGAGATATGTGCGCCGACGCTTTTTTGATGCTCATAATAAGGAGGGCGCGCTTTTTGAGCCATATGGCTGTCAAAGAGGATGTCTAACAGTACAAAATTAAATGCGTCATGTACTTTAACGCAAGTGAACATGCCGCTATAATTGGCTTGTTGCATTAATTGACCTTCATGCGGTAGGCGATTAATAAAGTTCCGGGCCCTCTTTAATTTATTTCTGTGATGTGAGCTTGGGCGGGCAATGCAAAGGGAGTTGGCAATCTTAAAGATAACATAATCTTTAACGCATTCTTCCCAGTTTGTGTGCTCAAAGGTCTTTTCTGTAAAAGATCTTCCGTAGTGATGGAGCCTGAAAAACCACCTTTCCTGCGATGAAGACTCACTATTTCTTAGAGTTTTTGTAGTCTCAAAGAAAGCATGCATATCCAAGAAGCGAGAAGTAGAATCTGACTTATCTCGAACATGCACGATATAGTAAGGAAGACCTTTTTCCCAGTGCGCATTCGCCGCTTCTTCTTCGATGTCTATAGTGGTTGCTTGAAAAGATTCAGATGATAATTGAACTTTACAATGGATTTTCATGAGATACACCTTACAAAATTTTAAAAATTGTAAGCTATTAAACGATAAAATTCAATTGTTAATACTATTGAAATGAATAAACCATATTTTTAAGTGTAGATGTACTTAATAGTATAATAGTATAAACCGCTGCCGCTGCTAAAAAAGCTCCTAAACTATTAGGGTTTTCTTCGGGAAGCTCATGACGCGTGACATTCATAATCACACCCCCGCCGATAAACGCACTAATAAGGGCGACTGCAGTTTCTGATAAGACAAAATAAATTCCGGTCAGCCAGCCTAAGAAAAGACTAACAATAAGGATCCATCTACCCACATGGCGATAGGCATTTCCATGCGCTTCAGTCAAGGAATAGTCATTCATGAAATAGTGGAGGGCCAGTGCAATGGAAAATAAAAGCAGAGGTTGCACTTCGGGATTGTTTTTATCGACCACTGCGTAACCGACTAAGAAGTTGAACAGTGAATAGGAAGAGAGCGAAAGCCAGAAATAGGCCGACTGATTTTTGATGAGAGTTTTTGATCTATCTACAGTGAAGAATAATAGAAAACCTAGTAATGCCATAATATAGACGTGATGCTCAATATAGGGAAAAAAGGGTTCTATCGACTTTTTAATGAGAACATCACTTTCAGAAAGCTTAGGAAGTAAGTCGATGAATACATAAGCAATAGCAACACCACTGCCGGTAGAAAGCAGGCGGCTGTGTGATAAGAAAGAAAATTGCCTTGTTTTGTCTGCACTTAAATGAACTAAGGCAAATACACAAATACATAGGAAGGCAAGAAAAGAGTAATCCATTGTCCACAAGAGTTTGTTAAATTATTATTTTTTTAACTTAACAAACTAAGAGTTATTCTTGAACAGGTGATTGGGCATATTCGTATAAATGACAATGAAGGATTGTATCTTTTGCAGTAGGAAGGTCTCTTTTACCTATAAGGACAAAGCCTTGCTTTTTCAATATATGCGAGGAGACCTCATTTTCAAAAGCTGCTGTTGCGCGCAGGAAAGAGACTCTCGACAGTCGAAAGGCGAAAGGGATAATGGCTTTAAGCATCTCAGTTGCGCACCCTTGGCCTTGGCAATCCTTAGTTACCATATAACCCACTTCTGCAATATTCGGCTCATTCGTTCCGTGAAGAGAAATGCATCCCACAGGGCGATGATCGCTTTTAGATCGTGCTATGAAAAGAAATTCTTTTTTCTCTGCAAAGCCTCTAATCGATCGTTCGCACCAGCTCTCGGCTTGTTCCATGGTCACAGGCCAGATTAGGAATGAGATAATTTCTGCCGTTTGACGATCGTTCATCACCGTAAAGACATCTTGTGCATCGCTATCATGTATTAGTGTCATTACAAAGCGTTCAGTTTCTAAAGTGTAATCGTGCATTGACTTCATGCCTAATCCTGTCTATAAATTAGGAAAATTTTTGAATAAGATGACATTATATGCCTTTTACAATTGACGGACAATGGATCCCCAAAAAAGAACCTGAGAAAACCTCTTCAAAGCCCGTTAAAGTGCGCTTACAAAAAAGAGGAAATAGCGTGGTTACGGTAGTGCTTAACCTGAATAAATCCTCTAAGGAACTTGCAGAGATAGCTGCGCAGGCCAAAAGAAAACTAGGTTGCGGTGGAGCAGTCAAAGACGGAGTGATTGAAGTCCAGGGTGATAAGGTGGAACTTGTGGTCGCTTTGCTCAAGGAACTAGGGATCAAGGCGGGAGCATGACTAACGAAGATGTAATGAATAAAGACGTTTTATAATGCTTTTGATGAATGCTTTGATAGCATTCCCTTTGGTGAGAAGTTAAAAGGCACTTTGCTAAAGTATTTAAAACCTCATAGTAATATCCTCGAAATAGGGTTTGGACCCGGAGCATTAGCTTTGTGGCTAACGGAGTTAGGGCATAAGGTTACCTGTATTGAACCTGCAGAACGACCAGCAGAAAAAGCAAAAAACAAGGGGCTTACTGTACATACGGTACGTTTTCAAGATTATAGCTTGGTGGAAAAATATGATGCTATCGTCGCTATGACATCTCTGATTCACATCCCAAAAATAGAATTGAAAAATCAAATAGAGCGTATTTTAGCCCATATAAAACCTGAAGGGTTATTTTTTTGTAACAGTTCAGATACCCCTCCTTCGTCGGGCATCTGAATGAAGAGACTTACACAGCGATTGTTTGGAAAACGTTTTCTTGATGAATAGCTAATAGTCTTGGGCAACCTCTAACTGCCTCAGCCAAGGCCTCCCAAATATCCCAGCCCTGCTTGCGAGCAGTAGAAATATAACTACGAATGCGACAAAAAATCTGGCCACCTTTGAATATTCGAAAACAACCTGAAATCTTTTGCTTGAGCTTTACCATGCGGATATCCTGCTCCCCAAGATTATTTGTAAAATTCACTGAAAAATCATACATAAAACGAAGGACACAGCCACGTTTATCTTTAAGACGGTCCAAAAGATTCTTACCATCTCGCTGTTTTTGTCTTCCACGTTTACCCTTGGGTAACGGAGGCAGCAGCGAATGATACTCCAATCCTTCAGCAATGATCTGACCATATGTCTCCTCTATTTGAAGCAAAACCTCTTGAGGAAGTGCTCCCTGCTCTAGGTGTCCCTCAACTTCATTTTTTGCGAAAATGAGAAGATCCTTCATTCGCTTAGCCCAATCTTCTTTTTCTTGTTCGTTGATGAATGTGAATGTGAGTTCACGCAAATGATGGGCATTGCATAATCCATGTGTAATCTGCTGATAAGCGAAGTATGGAAACCAATGATCATGGATCCCGATTCCTTGAAACCGAGGCAAAATACCTGCTTCATCAAAATGTAAAACTCGTGCTGCCAACAAATATGTTTTGAGACTGCTTTCAAATGATTCGAGCTGTCGAAACAGCCTTTCGTCAACATTGGAACAGGTGCCTGGCGAAATGGTAATACCAAAAACATCCTCAAAGATCTGGCATACACGGTCAACAGGTATAAAATGTTGATGGGCAAAGTACGCTGTCAATGCCTGAACACGCTCTCCGTATTGAACAGGTCCTCTAACATGGTCTGGAAAAGCCCCTCTAGTTAGTTCTCCACAGCAAGGACATTTTTTTTCCAGAGCTTGATGTTCTGTCACTTCAATCTTGGGTTGCGGAATATCAAAGACTTGACGTTTTTCAGAGCAAGCACCATCCACCTGACTAAGATTTAACCCACATCCATGACAATTTGTTGGGGTATGGGTAATGATGAAATCAGGGGTGCCTACCTGAGCCAAGCCTTTCCCAACATGTCCCTGTTGAGCTCCTGGTTTTTTATCAGATTTACCCCGAAGGCTTTTTATTTTCTTCTTCAAACCATCGCTCCCAGGAGGCTTACTGCTATTAGAGCTGTCTTTTGATAAACGGGCTTCAAGCTCATGCACACGAGCCTCCAGTTGCTGGATGCTAACCTGCTGGTGCTGGATGGTTGATTCCAGATAACGGATATAAGAACGAATCGATTCAGGTAGAGAATCAAAAAGCTGGCCGGAAAGAATTGGGAAAGAAGGTATCTGATCTGGTTTCATGCCGACAGATTATCACAAGCGGCTATGCAATGTGAATTAAAATTTCACTCTACCAAATTTTTCATTCAGATGCCCCGACGAAGGAGGGGTATCTGAATTGTTACGATAAATAAAATATATTCTTCAAGATCCAAGTCCATTTACACCAGCTTTTCGACAGACACATTTTGCAGGACAGAGAAAATGATGTCGATATCGGAGCCTGCGTATGTATGGCGAGGGAGGCGCGTTGCGATGATATTCATGCCCTTCTTGTTTTTTCTTGATTAAAATTTTAAAGCCTTCCTATATTGCTCTTATTTCCATTTCAAAACGTTCCGCATTTTTATGATTCGTATTTTTTTGCTATTAGCTATTTTTTTTCGCTACCTTTGCGCGCAGATGTAAATTCCGTGAATACCTACGACCCTTCTCATGCTATTTTGGGGTCGGAACCTTCCGCCTTTGTCAAAGGTGTAAACGTCATCTCGGGAACATACTCCAGTTCACAAGTCGATATGGTTGTTCCCGGCGCCTTGCCCATCGTCATCCAGCGTTCCTACATGGGGGCTATTCCACATAAGGAAGCGGGAATACCTGAAATGCGGACAACATTCTTGGAAGAACCCTCCACCGACCCGGAAAAGCGCTTTAATGTATTCGAACCTCAAAACCAATGCGAGATATCCTACAACTGGGAAATCAACCACTCCAGTCGCATTGTCCAGATTAGGAATCAGAAGAAAGAACATTTTGTTTACATGAAAGAAGGTGGGTGGATTAGCTCAAAATACACCAAAGATGCCAATGGATACGCTCTATCCGACGAAGCGCTTGCAATGGGTTTGACCAATGCCAATGGTGAGATTTCGGGACAGACCAACCCTAAGAATGCCAGGGTGGAGAAAAAGAAAGGATGCGCCTTTTCCCATATTGATGGAGCCAAAAACAGGCAGTACTTTGCGTGGCTCGTTTTGGAAGAGAATGGCAAGGTGCCGAATGAAGCCACTTATCTGTTAAGCGATGAAATCTTGCCTAACGGGCAACGCTTCCATATGGATTTGAATAAGGATAATCGCGTTAAAACCATCACTTCCTTTGGTGTAGATAACAGCCCTTTTGCAAAAGCAAAGCTCTCACATGGCAAGAGGAGACAATCTACAAAAATCGCAGGTTCATCCCCTTATACTGTGAATTACCATTACCACAAAAGAGAGGGTGCCCGCTTACTAGCCTCCGTTTTGCGTCCTAATGGACCTGATGAAAACTACTATTATGACGAAAAAAATAGATTGGCAAACCTACGGAGACCTGATGGTCGGGGCTTAGATCTAAGCTACTACCAAAAAGGCAATAACCGTTTGTTTTTTGGAAATGTGGCTGTAGGGGACAAGGACCCCCTACGAGGACGCATCAAGCAAATCGTAGAACCTGCCGGAGTGAATGGAGAATATATTCCCACAGCCACTTTCGAATATTTCCCTAAAGTGCTGTGTACCAAAGTCTATAATGCACTCAACCATCCCACTTCGTATTACTACAATAATTGGCGCCAACTGAACCAAATTGTCCATACACTGGACAAAACGCCCTACTATACCCTCAATATGCAGTGGGGCATACAGGAAAATAAAGGGAACCTCATCTCCCGTTATGCTAAAGATGGTCAAGGCAATGGAATCTACTGTGAGAAATTTACCTATGATGCGTATGGGAATCCTATCGAAGAACGTTTCTACGGTAATTTGAGCGGGGAAAATACAATACCTTTAGTGATTGATAACCAAGGGGTTCCGCAAGATAATGGCAGCGAGTATCTACAGGTTGCGCGGACATATAGCTCGGATGGCATGAACTTGTTATTAAGCGAGAAAACGGATCAGGTCGAAACGCGCTATCAGTATCAACCCGATACAAATGTCATGACAGCCAAATATCTTCTTGTGGATGGAAAGATCCGCGAAAGGAACTTCTACCACTATGATTCCAAAGGAATTTTAATCCGCGAAATTACGGATGATGGCTCGCACCCCGACGAACGCGTCCTTAAAGAGGCTACCGAAAGATATATTAAGGAAACCATCCCGCATCTAGCCACGCCTGTCGGATTGCCTCATCACGTTATTGAAAAAGCGTATGATTTTTCAGCTGGGGTAGAACGCCTCATTAAACGGACCGAATACCTCTATGATCTGGCAGGAAACATCACCACTGAAAACCATTTCAACCGCGATAATGCCTACATTGGCTCCTACATCCGTGAATACGATGCCAAGGGACACTGCATTTCCGAGCTAGATCCTTTAGCGCGAAAGATAATACGCACCTACGACGCCAACGGCAACCTGGTCATCGAACAAGGCCCACGTCAAGATTACCACAAACAATTTGGCTTCGATTACTGCAATCGCCTCGTTTGCACAAGTACCTTTTTATCGACAGGCGAAAAACTAGACGAATCTATCCGCTATGATGAACTAGGCCGTAAAGTCGCCACAGTTGATAGCTACGGCAATGAGACAAACTACTTTTACGATACGCTCAACAGGCTCATCGAAATTCAATCCCCTCCTGTTCAAGACGAAAACGGTCAGTTTTATAGACCTTCCGAAAAACGGGATTATGATGAATTAGGCCATTGCACCCAACTGACAGATGCGCAAGGTAATATCACTAAAACGACTTATAACGTACGTGGACAGCCTCTCAGCAAAACCCATCCCAACGGAGCCACAGAAGCCTGGACATACACCTTAAAAGGTTGGCTTAAAAAGCATACTGATACTTTTGGCTTGACCACCCTCTACACCAACGATTACAAGGGACGTGTGATCAAAACCGAAGTTTATTCCTCCTCAAATAAGCTTTTAAAGACAACTTCCTCTATCTACAACCACAACCATCTTCTTAGCGAAACAGACGCTTCAGGCATTACGACCCATTACACCTACGACTGCTTTGGATACTTAACCTCCACACATACCGAAGATAAATGCACCCTCTTGTCTTATGATGCCTGTGGAAGGGTGAAAGAGAAGCATGAAGGGCCAAGAATCGCCTGCTGTCACTACGACGCCTTAAATAACATCATCTGCAAAGAAGTCAAGGATAGCACCGGAAACATCTATTCCCGCATCTACTATGCCTACGACGCAGATGGCAACTGCATCCTGGAAAAAGAAGAGCAAGCCGATCAGTACGCCACCAAGCTGACTGAATACAACCATCAGGGCAAACCTCTCAAGGTAACCGATGCCGCTGGAAACGAAACGCATTTTATCTATCATACCCAGCATCTCAACGAATATGGACAACGTATCCCCCGCACTGAAACGATCGATGCTTTAGGCCGACGTAAAGTTGTCGAATATGACACCCTCACACGTCCTGTGAGAACGCTAGAAATGAATGCCGCGGGTGCCTACCTGCATGCCGAAACCATCCTCTATGATAAAGCAAGTAATCCTCAGCATATTAAGCAAACCATATTTGCTCCAGGCCAAGCAGAAAGGGAAGTGCTTAATACTCAACTCTTTGATGCCAATGGACACGTCATTGTCAAAATCGAAGCTGCAGGCAAACCAGAAGAAAAACGTACACTCTATAGCTACGATCTTTCAGGAAACCTCCTCGAAGTCACTAAAAATAACGGCATCCATCTTTATTATACCTATGACGACCTAGGCAGAACCTCTTCTCTCTCTTCCTCTGATAGTTCTGTGCACTATCAATACCATTACGACTTGAATGACCACCTCATCAAAGTCGAAGACCTTGTCCATAACGAAATCACCTCTCGCGAATACGACACGCATGGACGGCTCATCAAAGAAAGCGCCGCACACGGTCTCGAAAGTACCTATCAATACGATAGCCTAGATCGCTTTACTTGCATCCATCTACCCGACCAGTCTAACATCGTTTATAACTACAATCCCTGCCATCTTACCCGTATCGATAGGAAAGACTACAACTGTACCTATCAACATGCGCTGTCAGGACAGCTCACAACAGTCACCCTTCCAAAAGGCATTGCAAGCATCCACTATACTACGGATGTCCTGCATAGACCTGTCTCCATCAATTCCCCAGTGCATAATGAAAACCTAACCTACGATGCCCTATCCAATGTTCTTTCTCATCAGATACAGGCCAAAACCACCCAATACAACTATGACGAACTAAACCAACTAACCGCAGAAAACGGGGATTTTTCTCACAACTTTGTCCTAGATTCACTCCACAATCGTTTAGAAGTCGACCAGCACAAACAAGCCTTCAACGATCTTCACCAAGTTCTTCAAAAAGAAGAGGTTACCTGTGGCTACGACCTCAACGGCAACCTCATCCGCTTAGGAAACACCCTCTCTCTGACCTACGACACCTTGGACCGCCTCATCGAAGTCAAAAACGGTGATCAGATCACCCGTTACCACTACGACTCCTTCCATCGACGCCTCCGAAAATCCACTCTCGATAACGACCAGTATTTCATCTACATCGGTGATAACGAAATAGGCTCCTGCAATACCAACAAACACATCACCGAACTACGCATCCTCGGCCTTGGAAAGGGTGCCGAAATTGGTGCTGCCATCGCTTATGAAATAAACGATGCACTCTACATCCCTATCCACGATGCCTTCGGAAATGTCATCCACGTGCTCGACTCCCAAGGAAACAGCGTAGAAAGGACCACCTACAGCGCCTTTCAAGAAGAATCCTCTGAAGGCTCCCTCACAACCCCCTGGCGCTTCAGCACCAAACGCCTCGCCCCTGAAACAGGCTTTCTCTACTTTGGTCAACGCTACTTCGTCCCTCAGCTAGGCTGCTGGCTAACTCCCGACCCCCTCGGCTTCATCGACGGCCCTAACCCCTATGCCTACCTCCACCACAGCCCCCTCGCCTACTGCGATCTCTACGGCCTCTGGACCTTCGCTGGTTGCTGGGATTCCTTCTGCTCAGGTGTTTCTTCCGCCTATGAATCCACAAAATACTATACGAAAGAATCAGCGATAGGCACCTATGAAGGTGCTAAAAACTTAGTCTTCGGAAGCAATCTGCCGGAAGAAAATATCAGCGAAACAAGAGCTAATTTTAGATACGTTGGACAAGGCGGAGTTATCGCTGCCGCTACTTATCCCCCCATCCGTTACGGTGTTTCCATCGTCAGAAACGTCTGTTGGGGCTACAACTTGCTCACCTCCCGCACAAGCTCGTCCTCTGCTGTGCCCACCAACAACGTAAGAACAGTCGCAGCTCCTGCTAAAAAATCTGTAACAGAAAAATTTTAAACCCATATAGAATTAGTTCAACCAGCTACAAAACAAGAGAGTCCCATTTGTTTGGATACGCTATCTAAAGCTGGACAGATGTTAGATCGTAACGGGTTAACAAATGCAGGAAGGGGTTTACAAAAGCATGGATCAAGACCAGGAAGCGTTTTTCCTAAAACGAATGGAAAAGCATCTACAATAAATGAACAAGGACAATTTATTTTGGATGAGATTCTTACAGATCCAAATAGTACTATGAAATTCTCTCACAAAACCAAATTTGGGAATGTATTAGATATTAAAGCTCTCAATGGTCGTGGAGTAAGATACAATCAAAAAAATGAATTTGTTATGTTCTTAGAACCTTAAAAAGTTAAATATATGTCAGAAAATGATTTTACATTCCTCATCGGTAGTCCGGTCGACAAAGAAAATTTGATCTGTGAAATTTATTACAAAGATGAAATGCTAGCCGAAATCTCACATGAATCTCAAGAATTTATCATTGAAATATACCCTCCCGAAATAAATAAATGGTGGACTTTTCCTTTGTTAGAGTTTCAAGAAGCACTTGAATATGCTAAAAATCATTTGATAGGAAAGAAATGAGTTAAAAGTAAGCGTTCACGGGGTGTAGGGGGAGCTGCTGCCAGCGCCGCAAAGCGGCTGGCAGCAGCTCCCCCTACACCCCGTGACGTTTTTTTAAATTTTAACTTGCTATCTAATTTTATATTTTTTACAGTCGCGACATTTAAACGCGATGTACAAAATGCAAACATACGAAGAACTTGTTACCCAGATCCAAAATTTAAACTTGCAACGTAACAATTCAGATACCCCTCCTTCGTCGGGGCATCTGAATGAAAAATTTGGTAGAGTGAAATTTTAATTCACATTGCATAGCCGCTTGTGATAATCTGTCGGCATGAAACCAGATCAGATA